>JBAQGU010001195.1:0-1652 GCA_049287975.1 Roseiarcus sp. | reverse complement strand
GTCCTGGACCTGCTCGGCCGCACCGCTTCGCGACGCGAACTGGCCAGCGGCTATCTCATCGAGGAAGCGACGATGGCGCGGTATTGGGAGCTCTATCGCATCGACGGCCTCGCGCCGGACGATCCGCGCGTCGCGCCGCTCAGCGCCGATTTCGCTGGCGCGCCTCCCGCGCTGATCCACACCGCCGAATACGACCCCTTACGGGATGAGGGCGCGCTCTTCGCTCGGGCGCTCGAGGGCGCGGGCGTGCCTGTTCGCCATTTTTCGCACGCGGGCATGATCCATCACTTCTACTCTCTGGGCGCCGTCATTCCCGCGGCTCAGGCGGCGCTCGCGAGCATCGGCGCAGAATTGCGAGAGGCTTTCGCGGCTCGGCTGAAGGTGAAATGACCGCCCGAGATTTCAGGGGCCGGCTGCCCTCACGAAACCTTCGCGATATCGAGCTCCCTGCATCGCGTCATCGCGTTTCCAATCTTACGGCCGGTATTGCTCGTCGCTGACCTGTTCCATCCAGACGACGGGCGGGCGCCGGGCTCGAAGTTGATCAAAACTCCCCATTCTCGATTCCTGTCTCTCAATTGGTTGGAAGCGGCTGAGTTTCGAGTGATGCAAATATCAAGAATTTTGACGGACGCGAAAAACCCGCGAGGGCGACCCGCGCGAGTTAGGGGTGTTTCGTTTGTTCGCCGCCTGTTCGGTTCGCTAGCGGGAAGCGACCTTGCGCTCTTACTTCATGTGCGCGGCCATGAAGGCGTCGGCGCGCTGTTGGGCGTCCTGTGTCGACTTTTCGTCGTAGACAAAGTGATGCCCGAGATAATCGACAGGCTTTTCAAAGGCCATTGTGAATGCATGAGTGTCACCCGGATAGACGACCACGTCAAAATCGGTCTTGCCTGTGACCGCCTGACATTTCGCGGCTGGCGTCCAGTCGTCTTTCTCGCCGATCATGACGAGAACGGGAACCGAGGGATCGACGCCATCGTAGCAATAAGGATAGTAGGCAATCATGCCCGCGACTTTGGCGTGGTTCGCCGGATTCTTCCGGTCGGTCGCGAAAAGCGATGAAATCGCCCCGTAGGAATAGCCCTGCAAGAATATGTGCTTCGTATCGATGTCGGGCATCGCCTCGAGGACGTTCAACGCCGCAAGGACGTCATTGCCGCCTCGAGTGAAATACTGAGTGGCTCATTTTTCGTCCAAATTGGCGCACACGCCCTCCGGTTCGTTGCGTGGCGTGAAAGGATCGATGATGAAGGTCGCGACTCCTTTGGAAAGCAGGTGGTCGATCACGGCCTTATGTTGGGCGCGCTCCAACGGAGAATTGATCCCCGCGCACCCGCTCACGTAAACAACCGCCGGGAACGGCCCTGCGCCTGAAGGTTTGATCAGCGCGCCGGAAATCGCCTTGATCGCCGGATCGTTCACCGGGATCGAAATGACGTCCGTGTACCCGCCGCCCATCAGCGGCGGGGTGTGGACGTCGATTGCGACGTCGAAAAGCGACGCACCGTCCGTCCATTTAGTAGGGACGCTGTCGAAAACGCCTTTTCCTGTCGCGTTGGCGTACGCGCCTGATCCGGAGATGACGGTGTAGTCGCCATGAAGTCCGGTCGGTTTTGCCTCGGCGACGTATGAAAGTGTGAGACTTGCAC
>JBAQGU010001194.1:0-9088 GCA_049287975.1 Roseiarcus sp. | reverse complement strand
GGCAAAGTCGGGTCCATGCTCGATCGCGAGGAACGCCGCGACGGGCGCCGAAGTCAGCGGCAGTCCCGCCAGCCAGCCGCCGAAAGCGTCGCCCCAGCGCCGGGCGACCCAGAGCGCGGCGAGGATCACCAATGGCGTCAGGATCAATTTGGTCAGCAGCAGGTTCACAAGGAGACTCGGAGGTTGATGGGGCGCGCGATGGAAAGCACGAAAGCCATGATTTCGCCATGCGGCTATCGCTCACTCGGGCGAGCGGACCCACCCGACTCGGAGATCGTCTCATGCACCGCTTTCTCACCGTGTTCGGCTCCGGCCTCGTCTTCTCCGGCTCCGCGCTCGCGAGCCCGGCGATGACGACGACGGACACGGAAATGCTGGAATCGCCGAAAGCTCACGCACACGTCGTCCAGGCGATACCAGCCCACGCCCAGGTCGACGTCGAGGACTGTGGCCCGGTCTGGTGCTCGGCCTCGTGGCGGAACATTCCCGGCTACGTGCCCGCCAAAGCCGTCGTCCCAGGCGCCGCCGGCCCGCTTCATGGCGCGGGGCCGCCTGCAAGGCCGCCGGTCGTGATCGCACCCTTTGGCTGGGGATGGGGCTACGGCTGGGGTCCCTGGCATCATTATTATTGAGCACCGTTATGGGAGATCGCGATGCATCGAGGCGCAGCGCTGACCGTCTATGATACCGTGGTCGCATCCGACTGGGTCGACTACAATGGCCACATGAACGATGCGGCCTACGCGCTGGTGTTCAGCCGCGCGACCGACGCCTTGATGGATCGCATCGGACTAGACTCGGCCGCGAGAAAATCCAGCGGGCGCACGCTCTACACCCTGCAGGTGATGCTCCACTATCTGCAAGAGGCGAGCGAGGGCGCGCCGCTCTTCGTCGCGTGCCAGTTGCTCGAGCATGACGACAAGCGGATGCGGGTCTGGCTCGAAATGCGCGCCGGCCGCGACGGTCCGGTGCTGGCCGCGAGCGAGCAACTGCTGCTCTCGATCGACAAGAACGCCGGGGCGCGAGCCGCGCCTTGGCGCATGGAGACCCTAGCCGCGCTCGACGCGCTCGCCAAAGCCCACCGCGGCCTCGCCGTGCCCAAGCTGGCGGGCAGCGGGGTCGCGCTGAAGCGGGACTGAGGAAAACCCCTTCCTTCGCCGCGGGGATTACGGTGACGGTTTACCTAACCCCTTGTTGGGTAGAGGTCGCGGCGCGCAGTCCAAAAGTGTCACCGTAACCCCCGTAACCAAGCAAATGAAATCATTTTTACGCGTGAGTATACGGTCGCCGTAACTACGCGGCGCTGATCAGCGGGGTTCACGACTGTTCGCCTGCGCTGGCGCCGTGAATTGAAAGACGGCGCCGCGGGGCAGGTTCTCGCTCGCCCACAATCGTCCGCCGTGAGCTTCTATGATCGAACGGCAGATCGACAGCCCCATCCCCATTCCATCAGCTTTTGTCGTGTAGAAGGCATCGAACAGGCGCTCGAGGCTCGATGGCGGCAGCCCCGGACCCGAGTCCCGTACCGTGACAAGCACGCCGTCAGACTCGGCCCTCCCGGTGCTGATCAGCAATTCTCGCGCCCCGTCGCTGACGCCGCTCATCGCCTGCAAGGCGTTGACGATCAAGTTGAGGATCACTTGCTGCAGTTGAACCCTGTCTCCTCGAACGAGCGGCAGCCCATCTGCGAGCTGCGTCCGCACCGAAACGCGGTTCTTCTCCGCTTCGCCGCGGGTGAGTTCGATCACCTCGAGGATCGCTCCGTTGATCTCCAACCGGTCCTTCCGCTGCGGGGCTTTCTTGACGAGGGCACGGATCCGGTCGATGACGTCTCCGGCCCGATTGCTGTTCTCGACGATCCGAGCGAGTATTTTCTCCACTTCCTCCAGATCCGGCGGCTGGGCGGCGAGCCACAGCGAAGCGGCCTGAGCGTTGATCGCCACCGCGTGAATCGGCTGGCTGACCTCGTGAGCGATCGAGGCGGTGAGCTGCCCCATTGTCGCAACGCGATTCGCGTGCGCCAGCGCCGTCTCCACTTCGCGGTATCGCTGCGCGCTTTCGCGCAGCTCCGCTTCGGCCCGCTTGCGTTCGGTGACGTCGACCACGACCCCGGCAAGGAAGGGTGCGCTTCCCGCAACCGGCACCAGAAACGCCTCGACCTCCGTCCAGACTACTTCGCCATCCTTGCGCAAGTAGCGCTTCTCGCGGTGCTGAACGTAGGGTAGACCGGCCACCTGCGCTGCGATGATCGCCTTGGAGGTGGCCCGGTCGTCCTCATGGGTGATGTCGATGGGCGTGAGGTCGCGGAGTTCCGCCTCGGAATAGCCGGTCATTCTCTGAAAGGCCGGATTCGCCGCGACATACCGTCGGTGCGAACCGACCAGGTTGACACCGACCGGGACGCTTTCGAACAATTTCCGCCAGCGCTCCTCACTTGCCATCAGCTCGCCATAGAGGTGGGCATTTTCCAGCGATATCGCGGCCTGCGACGCCAACAGCTCCACCAGTGATATCCGGGCGGCCGTGAACACGTGCGAGGCCAGGTTGTTCTCGAGATAGAGCACGCCGATCAGTTGGGTCTGTTTCACCAGGGGTATGCACAGAATCGAACGGGCGCGCTTCTCACGGATGTAGTCATCCGCCGAGAACGGGCCTTGAACAGCGGCGTCATCCAGGATGACGCTCTGCCGCGTCCTGATCACGGTGTGTAGAAGGGATTCAGGGAGCAATGCCTGTGTCACGACCTCCTGTCGGACGGTCACCACAACCATCTTTTGTTCAGTCGTGGCCTCCGCTTCGATTTGCGGCGTTTCACGTCTCATGAGAATGAGGAGTCCCCGCTGGGCGCCGGCGTGTTCGAGCGCGATCCTCATCAGGGTCTCGATCAGCCGATCGAGAAGGATCTCGCCGGATACGGCTTGCGACGCCTTGATCACCGCCCCGATGTCCAACTGTTCGGCCGGCGCGCCGATCGTGCTCGTCGGAGCGGGCGCTGGCTTTTCCCCCTCGAGGTGTGGATTCAGCGCGTCGAGTTGCCGCACCTTGCCATCCGCTCCCCAACGCAGATAGCCGTAACGGGCGTCTTGCAAGTACACACGGGCAATCTTCTCGAAGTCGCGCGCCGCGTAGAAGCGGGCCGCAAGCTCGTTGGCCAGCGCCTCATTGTGAATAAAGCCGTTGGCGCGGGCCGAGCGGATAGCCTGTTCGTAGAGACGCTCGGCATCGAGCTCCCGGCCCTCGATCCGCGCGATCTCCGCGCCGACCAGCGCGGTGCGGTTCTCGAAATTTTCGGGGCAATTCGCCGCCCAGACTTGCAGTTGCCTATAATGCGCAGCGACAGCGTCTATGTGCTGCTGTCGCTCGCCGGTCGGCGCGGAGTCGCAATAGGCGGCTCGCGCCAGCGCGGCGTAAAAGTGATGCTCGGCTTCCTCCAAGTTCGACGGTGAGGTCCAAAGCAGCTCTTGCGCCTTCGATGCGGCGTCCATGGCCGCCGCATAGTCGCCGGCAACATAGCGCGCCTGCAATTTCCTGATCCAGTACCAACACGTGGCGATCGCCAAGGCCGGGTTGCTGGACAAATGATACTCCATCTGAAGCTCATTGAACTGCCCGTCGTCGAAGCAACCAAATTTGAACGTCAATCCGCGGAGCATCTGAATCAACGCGAGCTGCACGGCGATGATGTCGGCGACAAGGCCGAACCGCGCCTTCTTGGCGTACGCGAGACCGTGTTCGGCTTCTTTTTGCACCTTAGGCAGCGGATCGCCGGCGAAGAGCAGGTTCGTGTTGAGATTGTTGCGCGCATAGGCTCCATACGTGAGGTCTCCAATGCGATTCGCCGCTTCGAACGCGCAGCGCAGCAGATCGCGGCTAGCCCGTACGTGTTTGATCCAGGACACGACGAAAAGCGCGAAGGAAAGATACGTTCTCGCCTCGAAGCGTTTTAGCCCGCGCCGTTGGGCGAGTTCGTAGCCGATCTGGCCAAATCGAAATCCGGCCTGGTAGTCGCCGAAACGTGGTCCGGCGACCGTCGCGAGCATCACGTATGCGAAACAGGAGGCATCGCAGTTGCCTTGCTCGAGGCTCAGACTGACCGCCTTGCAGATCGTCAGGGCAGACAAGTTCGCATCCGTATACACGGCTGGCGACGAGGCCTTACTCAGAACCTCAACGGTCGCGAGAAATGCTGGGTCGTCCATCAACGGCAAATCGATCGCTTCCTCGATCGTCCGGCTCCCAAGCAGCGACCAAATGTGGTCGTATTCGCGTCGCAACTCCTCCTCTGTCGAGTGGGGGGACCACTCGATATCGACATGTCGGAGGTAGTCGAGACAAACAGCAACCGCGCGATCGCTCTGATCCAGGGTGAGGCAGACATCGATATGCAAGCACGCGACGAAGGCCTGTTCGATCGTCGTCGTGGCGTGATTTGAGAGTGCCGCCAATCGCTCCTCTGCGACCGATACCTGGCCGGTCAGAAATTCGCATTCGGCCCGGTTCAGATCTAGCGCAAAGGCCGGCCCAGGCCGGCGCTCCCAGCAATCCTGCGCCAACAGCGCTGCGCCGGCATTGAGATAGGTGAGCGCCGAGGCATACGCCGTAGACGCCATCGCGCGCTTGCCCGCGATCAGGTTGAACTCGGCCAGCTGCTCCCGTTCCTCTTGCTGGGTGATCAGCGCGACGCCGCGGTTGAGCTGATTGACGATCTCGAAGATCGCCTCTTCGCGTTCCTCCGTTGGCGTCCGCGCTGCCAGCAGCCGCCCTATCCGGAGATGGACCTCAGCGCGCAGCGCTTCCGGGATCAGCGAATAGGCGGCCTCTTGCACGCGGTCGTGGATGAACCTGTAGGAGCCTTCCCGTCGCTGGGTCAGTTCCTGACGGACCGCCGGCCAAAGCGCCGCGTGCGCCTGCTCCTCCGGAGTCCCGAGAACGATCGAAAGCATCGTGACTGCAGCAACGTTGCCGAGACAGGCGAGCTGCTGCAAA
The DNA here is from genome assembly GCA_049287975.1 of Roseiarcus sp. Classification (GTDB taxonomy): domain Bacteria; phylum Pseudomonadota; class Alphaproteobacteria; order Rhizobiales; family Beijerinckiaceae; genus Roseiarcus. The sequence continues at coordinate 4,102 of JBAQGU010001194.1, read as the reverse complement.
GCCTGCTGCGTTTCGGTGGGCAAGCGGGTCAGTTTGCCGACCATGAGGTCGACGACATTGTCAGTGTAGCTCTTGGCGTGAATGCGCTCGAGTTCCCAGCGCCAGCGCGCCGCGTCGTGATCGAACGCGAGCAAGCCCTCGTCAGCGAGCGCATGAAGAAACTGAATCACGAAAAAGGGATTGCCGGCGGTCTTCTCATGCACCAACTGCGCCAGCGGCGCGGCGCCCGCGGGTTCGCAGCGAAGCGCATCGGCGATCAACTGCCCGAGGTCATCGCGGGCGAGCGGCGCCAAGCGGATCTCCTGCACCTGCGCCCCGGCTCGGCGGATCGCATCGAGCTTGCGTGTCAAAGGATGAGTGACATCGACCTCGCTGTCGCGGTAGGCGCCGATCAACATCAGGTGCCGCAGATCCGACCGGGTCAGCAGATCCTCGAGCAGGTCGAGCGTCGCCGCGTCAAGCCATTGCAGATCGTCGAGGAACAGCGCCAGTGGATGTTCCGGTCGGGCTAAGACGCCGATGAATCGGCGGAACACGAGCTGGAAACGGCTTTGCGCGTGCTGCGGCTCGAGCCCCGGCGCGGGCGGCTGGTCACCGATTATGAGCTTCAACTCCGGAACGAGGTCGACCATGAGCCGTGCATTCGGCTCCAGCGCCTCCAAAAATGCGGCGCGCCAGGTCGCCAGCTCGATGTCGCTCTTGCTGAGAAGAGGCCGCACGAGGCTTTGAAACGCCTGCACCAGCGTCGAATAGGGAATATCGCGCTTGTACTGGTCGAACTTGCCCGACGCGAAGAGCCCCCGCGGCGGAACGAACGCCTTGTGCAGCTCATTGACGACGGCGGATTTGCCGATGCCGGAATAGCCGGTGACGAGCACCAGCTCCGGCGCGCCGCTCTTGATGATGCGGTCGAAGGAGGCGAGCAGGGTCTCGACTTCGCGCGCTCTCCCATACAGCTTCTCCGGGATGAGCAGCCGGTCAGGCGTGTCGTGTTCGCCGAGCGGGAAGTCGTCGATGCGGCGCTGACGCTCCCATGCCGTAAGGCAGCGCTGCAGGTCGCGCTCGAGCCCAGCCGCGCTCTGATAGCGATCCTCGGCCGCCTTGGCGAGCAGCTTCGTGACGATCTTTGAGATGGCGGCCGGGACATTCGCGACCCGCTCGCCTGGCGGCGCCGGTCTCCTCGCGACATGGCAGTGGACCCACTCCATGGGGTCTGACGCAGTGAACGGCAGCGCGCCCGTGAGCATCTGATAAAAGGTGACGCCGAGCGAATAGAGGTCGCTGCGCGAATCGATGGAGCGGTTCATCCGTCCGGTCTGTTCGGGCGCCATATAGGCCAACGTGCCGGCGATCGATTCGGGCGGCTCGAGGGTTTGTCGTTCGCGAGTAAGCCGCGAGGCGACGCCGAACCCGGTGAGCCGCACCTGTCCGTCCGCGCGGTTCACCAAGATATGAGCGGGCTTCAGGTCCCTGTGGAGGAGGCCGCGCTGGTGGGCCTTGCCGAGGGCTCCGGCGATGCCGATCGCGAGAGGTAAGAAGCCAGGCGCCTCCATGGGTGCGCCGAGCAGTCGAGCGAGCGGTTCGCCGCCGAAGTCCTCGAACACCAGCATGGTCCGACCGTTTTCGCGCACAAGCTCCGACGGCCGTGCCGCCCAGGCGGCGTCCAGCTCGTCCTTCAGTTCATATTCATGGGTGAGGCGGTCGAGGCTGGCGGGCGAAGGGCGTTCCCCTGCCGGCAGCACAATCAATACAGCGCGCTGTTCTTCGTGGGCGCTCTGGCGCCATCCTCGGCAGAAAACGCGCTCGCTGTCCTCCCACACAACCTGGAGGCCGCCATTCCCATCAGCGGCGAACTGGGAGGACTTCATTGCCGGCACTCCGCCGTCGGGCTGACGGCCGCCATTGGGCTCGAAGCAACCCTTCGTGCGCCTTGGCCGGTTTGCGGCGCTCGAAACATAGTTTCGCCGCTCACGTCATCTCCGCACTAGAAGGCCAGATTACCCCACCGAGGTCGTCATTTCAATGGCTACGGAGATAAAGGCTGATACTGCAGACGCGCTGAACCATCGCAATAAAGCCTCGGAAGGGTCTTCTGATAAAGGGGGTTGAGTAAAGTGTCACCGTAACCCCAGTTTCTACGAAGACAACCGGCACGTCCACATCGAGAAGCTGAAGCGCGAGCTGGGTTTCCGGCCGCTTTATCCGAAGTACCGCGAGGGACTGCGAGCGCTCGCGGCGGCGGGGAGAAGGGCGGGGGTAGTTCGTCCAGCCCGCGCGCGCCGGATGACGCGGAGGCGGTCCCGTGAGGGCGGCGGAGACGTCAGGCTCGAGGCGAACGTGACCTCGTGCGAGGGGCGAGATTTTTGCCGGTTTCGTGATTTTTCAAGGCCTTGCGTCAAGGAAAATTTCCCTCCTCGTCCGGCGACCTGCTTTCGCCCGATGCGGCGCATTCCGGTCGTCGGGGTCGGCCAAGCCCTCGTTCGAGACCAGCGCCGCGGCGCTGTGGGAGGTGGCGGAATAAAGGCGGCCTCCAAAGCTGCAAGCTTTTCCAAATCTAGCCTGTCTTCGTCCAAGCTTTTCCAAACAAAGCTTTCGCGATTATCTAGTTGACAAATGTTCGGATAGGGGTAGTATGGCGGCCATAGGAGATTTTCCCCATGTCCGCCGACCTTCAAGCTCCCGCCTTCACCGACGACAACGCCGCTCGCGAGGCGATGGAAGCGATCATGTGGCCGGATGGGCCCGTCTGTCCGCATTGCGGGTCCCTTTCGAAAATCGGCAAGGTCGAAGGCATATCGGCTCGCGCTGGTCTCTACTATTGTGGCGAGTGCAAAAGCCAATTTACGGTGACGGTCGGAACAATCTTCGAACGCTCGAAAGTCCCGCTATCAAAATGGTGGGCGGCTGTCCACCTTCTCGCTTCCAGCAAGAAGGGTATTTCCTCGCATCAACTCCACCGCATGCTCGGCGTCAGCTATCAAACAGCTTGGTTCATGACTCACCGCATTCGCGAGGCGATGGCCGGCGGTTCTTTCAAAACCCCAATGGGCGGGGCTGGCAAGATTGTTGAGGTTGACGAAACTTTCATCGGTAAGAAAGTCGGCGTCGAGAAGCGTCGCGGCGCGGCTCATAAGAATGTTGTCTTGTCTTTGGTTGAACGCGGCGGGAGCGCTCGCTCATTCCACGTCGATTCGACCAAGAAAGAGGACATCATACCGATTGTGAAGGCGAATATCTCCAAGGATACGCATGTGATGACTGACGAGTCAAACACCTACAGCGGCCTTGATAAGTTGTTTGACAAACACGGCGTGGTTGACCATTCCCGCAAGGAATACGCCTACACCGATCGCTTGACCCGAATCAGCATCGGCATCAATGGCGCAGAAGGCTTCTATTCCGTGTTCAAGCGCGGCATGAAGGGTGTGTATCAGCATTGCGCGGAGAAGCACCTTCACCGCTATCTGTCTGAGTTCGATTTCCGCCATTCGAACCGCATCGCTCTTGGCGTGGAGGACGCCGAACGCGCGGCCAAAATCATTAAGGGCGCCCAAGGCAAGCGCTTGGTGTATCGAAGGCCTGAAGAAGTCGCTGTCGCCTAACCGCCGCCGTTGGCTCCAGTAGGCAGCTGGCGCTCTTGCGCCCGGCGCCGCCTCTGGGCTTCGCCTTTGGAAGTCGCCGGCTTAGGTGCCTCTTTCTGGCGCTCTGGCGACATACGCAAGAGGCGCGACATGATTTCTCGTTCCTGTTCGGAGACGCCATCTAACGGCTCGTGATTCCTAGCTCTCATAGACGCCGCATAGCACAAATGGGGAGGGATATAAATGGCTACAATCACACTCGCAGGGCCAGAGCCATTCGACTTAGCCCTGCGGAACACGCCAACAACGATTGTATCAGGTAGAATCGTAACGGTGACTCTGCAAGTATCCTCCGCTCATTCTCTTGAAGAAGTTTTTGAAATTCGCCTCCTCCTAACGCCAGATCAGTCTCAATATCTATCGGCGCAACTTCTGCCGTCGGCAACGGCCGCGCGACATGGGCGTCGACGTTCTCGGAGTTCATGATGCCAGTCCTTAAAATTGGTGAAGCACTATGAGCA
>JBAQGU010001193.1:0-3311 GCA_049287975.1 Roseiarcus sp. | reverse complement strand
GCGCGGGATCACGCGCAGGAACTGGCTGACATACCCCGAGACGCGCCGCCGCGCATCGACGATCTCGCCGGGGGTCGCGCGCGCGATATCGAGAAAGCGTCCGCCGTCCGCCAGCCAAAGGCGCCGACCGCTACACCAGCTTCACCAGCATTTTGCCGAAATTACCGCCGTGCAGCAGGTCGACGAGGGCCTGGGGCGCGCTTTCCAGGCCCTCGCGCACCGTTTCGCGGTAGCGCAGGCGACCGGAGGCGACATGGCTGACGAGTTCGCGTAGCGCAAGCGGCCAAAGCGGCAGATGGTCGGAAACGATGAAACCTTCGATCTTGATCCGCCGGACCAGAAATATCCGCATGTCCGGCAGGATGGTCGGCGCGCCCTCATACGACGCAATCAGGCCGCAGATGGCGAGGCGCGCGAAATCGTTGAGCCGACGCAGACACTGCGCGAAGGGTTCGCCGCCGACGTTCTCGAACAATCCGTCGAGCCCGTTCGGCAGCGCCTCCTTCATTTCCTCCGCAAAACGCGGCGACTTGTGATCAACGCAGGCGTCGAAGCCGAGTTCGTCGCGGACATAGGCGCATTTCTCGGCGCCGCCGGCGATGCCGACCACCTTCGCGCCCGCGATTTTGGCGAGTTGCCCGACGACGCTTCCAACGGCGCCCGACGCGGCCGATACGACGACGGTTTCGCCCGGTTTCGGTGCGATGATCTTGTTCAAGCCGTACCATGCGGTGACGCCGGGCATGCCGACCACACCGAGATAGGCCTGCAGCGGGATCGCCTTGGTGTCGACGACGTTGAAGCCGGCGCCGTCGGTCACGAAATATTGCTGCCAGCCGCCCATGCCGACGACGAAATCGCCGGTCTTGAAGCGCGGATTGTTCGACTCGACGACCTCGCCGACCGTCCCGCCGCCCATCACCGCCCCGATCTCCTGCGGCTTGGCGTAGGATTTTTCGTCGCTGAGCCGGCCGCGCATGTAGGGATCGAGCGAGAGAAAATGATTGCGCACGAGAATCTCGCCCGCGCCGGGCTTGGGCATCGGCGCCTCGACGAGCCGGAAATGCGACGGCGCGACCTTGCCGGCCGGACGGGAATCGAGAACCAGCTGCTTGTTGACGGACATGGCGGCGTCCTTGCGCGAGTTTCGGGGCCGGGAGTGTATCCCGTTTGGCGGGCGGGGGAAACGGGCGGCGCGGCCTGCGAGAGAAATGCGCGGATATCACGCTACATAGACGAGCTCGCGCGAATCCGAGGTATTGCCGGAGCGGCGAACCGCCGCCGTCGCCATCGAATTTGACGAGGAAATCGGCATCGCTGGTTACCTCGTCGAAGTCGGCGCCGCGCGCGCCCGAGCTAAGGATTTCCAGTCGTCGCACGCCATAGTCGCGACATAGGGCGACCAGTTCATCTCGGTGCGCGGCGATGTCCTCGCGGATCACGGCGACTCTACTCGTTTTGACCGCTCGGATCGGACGGCTCTTCAAGGGAACGTGGCCTCGACCTTAGATCGCGGCTACCGCTAGAGGATGGCATCGATACCCTTTTTGTTAGCAAGGGCGAGAAGCTTGAGCGAAGGCCCGCTCGGGCGCGCAGCCCCGCGTTCCCACCTGCTGACGATGATCGGGCTCACGTTCAAAGCCAGAGCGAACGTCGCTTGGCTCATACGCGCCCGTTCGCGAATATGTTTGATCGCTTCCGGCGCAAGGGGCTCAACCTGCGTCAGGCAACCAAGATCAAAGTCACGCATGGTGGCTTTGTCGATCGCGCCGACGCCGTTCAGGTCGTTCATCGCCTCGTGAAGCGACCGGAGCGCCGGGCTCCGGTAGCGCTTTGTTTCGGTCATATCTCTATCAATCTCCATCCTTTTGCAGCCTGCAGTGCGAGAAGCTCGCTTTCGTTAAGCTTCTCAAACACATGAGCGGCTTTGAAGACAACCGCCCGTGACCCTCTCGCCGCGCCCTGGTTGCCTCTAGGAATTCGTTGCTTAATCAGTCCACTGCCGAGATCCGCGTCTACCAGGCCCCTTTCGGCCTTTCGTATCGCTTCTTGGCAGTCCTCGTCCGATACCCCGTCTCGCTTAGCATCCCGGTCAAACGATCTCGTCAGGTAGGCGTGCATGTGGACTCCGATATCGCCGCTCCGGCGCTGTGATTGTTCTCATGACAGCGGTTCCTTGATTGATGAGTGAGTGATGTGATGGAGAGCAGTGATGTCTAGTGACCCGCCGGATTTATAGCATCTGGTCCTATATTTCAAGAGGCCGGACCGGGGAATCAACTGGATGTGCGCGAAGAATCGATTACGATAACGCGCGCCTGCGGGTCTGCCAAAGACGAAGTGGGCAGCCTTTCGCGAATGCGCGCGAAGCGCGGCGTCGAAGTGCTACGCGCTGCCGGCGGCGGGTTCACTCCCTTACATGCCTGATCGCGGCCGCCGCCGCGAACGGCGCGCCGGCGATGGCGAACAGCGAGATCGCGCATAGCATCAGGAACGGCGTCGCGAACGGCGCGGCCCCGCCGCTGGCGGCCGAAGCCGCCGAGACGCCGAAAATCAGCACGGGGATCGCGAGCGGCAAAACCAGCACCGCCATCAAGAGGCCGCCGCGCCGCAGCGAGACAGTCAGCGCGGCGCCGATGGCGCCGATCATCGTCAGCGCGGGCGTTCCCGCGAAGAGGGTGGCGGCGACGAGCGCGAGCGGCCTCGAGTCCATCGCGAGCATTAGGCCGAACAACGGACTGACGCATATCAGCGGCAGCGTGCTGGAAGCCCAATGGGCCGCGCATTTGACGAGTACGACGATTTCGAGCGGCAGCGCGGAATTGACGAGGACGTCTAGCGAGCCGTCGTCGGAATCGCCTTGGAACAGCCGGTCGAGGCCCAGCAGGGTCGCGAGCAGCGCCGCGATCCAGAGGATCGCCGGGCCGAGCTTCGCCAAGAGGATCATGTCCGGCCCGAGCGCGAACGGCATGATCGTCACCAGGATGAGGAAGAACATCGCGCCGATCGACGCGCCGCCGCCGATTCGGCGCGCGATGCGCCATTCGCGCAGGAAGAGAGCGAGCGCGGGCGAGGTCATGAGGGGGGAAGGGCGGCGTCAGAGTGGACGCGACGGCCGCTCAGGTCGTCATTGCGAGCGACAGCGAAGCAACCCAGACTAAGCCGCACTTGGAGACCCTTAGTCTGGGTCGCTTCGCCTTGCTCGCGATAACGGTGGCCAAAATTCATCCCGCCGCCCCCTCGCAAGGCCCGAGCTCGAGGGTCCGCGCGGCCAGCCCGAGGGGCGCGTGGGTCGCAGCTATGATCAGGCC
>JBAQGU010001192.1:0-5627 GCA_049287975.1 Roseiarcus sp. | reverse complement strand
GGTTTGATGTGACCGATTTTAACGATGGTATAAAATTTCTCCGCAATAGAACTTCGAAGAAGCTTGATCTTTCTTCATCGTGTTTGGATAGCGTCATAGATTGTCTAGGCGTAAAATCAATCAGCATCGAGAAAATCCAGGAAATGGTGCCGATAAGTACGCTCAGGAAAGCGGTGATGGAAGCAGAGAACGATATCTATCAACAGCTAGACGATCAACGGATGCAAGAAAATTGGTGGGCATCGGAGCAAGAACGGAAATGGTATGAGGAGTACCAGGCAATTCGGGACGGAAAATATCAATAACAAGCGGTTAATTTTACGGGTCGAACTTACGGGGGCGCTACGAGGCGGCGGCGGATCGCCGCCGAACGCTCCGAAATCGCCTCTCAAAAGGTCGCGATCACGCGAGTTCCAAGCGGTGCAGAAATGAAGAATTCTGCAACACGGGGGTTTCTCGCTGAATCGGGAGCTTTTGAGAGAGCAGTGCTTGATGCGAAATGGCCATCATTAGCTCACGATACAACATCCTTGCGCTGTATTAGATATGGGAGTGCCAGTGCTGTAGTAACGTAAAGATGAAAGGGGAATATTTGCTGGCAAATCGAGTAGATGATCAAAGCTATAGTAAAGTGCGTATAATGCACCGGACTCGCCCCATAACCGCTCTTCCGCCCTAGGATGAGAATGAGTTAGTAGGTCGATAAGAGTGGCCGTCATCGACGCATAGTCGTCCCCTTTTATTTTGAATAAAATCGTCTTCACTAGTATAATATCTCTATCTCGGTAGCTACTGCTATCGGTACCGAAGTATAGCTTTTTTTTGCCGTGCTTCAATTCGTCGTCAGCTTGGCTAAGCCATCTTGATTCGACAGGGACGAGCAAACGCGGTGGCACTAATCGGGTCATTTTAGTCGATTCATTTCTTGTTCCATTTAGGACTATATAGGCAAATCAGCACCCGCTCGACAGCGGATACTCTTTCGCGGTCTGCAATTTCTAACCATCTTACAAGCACGTTTTCCCAGATGTGATCCCGTCGCAGCAAGCGATCGGGAAAATCTTCGAGATAGGCTCGCTGAATCGCATGGCTGTCATCACCGGAAATGTGTTTGCTCAGCAAACGGTCGCGGAGGCCCTTGCTCCCCTTCGCCTCGCCAACATAGGTCACATCGTCTCCGACTGACAGCAAATAGACACCAGACGCTGAGGGCGGCGTCGCCTTGCCGAGCGGAACGGCGGGTGCCTTCAGTAAAGCCCGCACATCGTCTGCGATAGCAGAAATAATATCTTCCAGATAGGGCACGTAGTTACTCTCATTTATTGCGACTCGCCATATACATTCTTCCGCGTGGCGCGTGTTCCGGACACCTCGGTTTACTTTTGATCATCTCTCAAAAAGGAAGGAATTTGAGAGGGGAGCGGGTCGCCGCCGAACTCAAAGCCCATTCTTGATTCCTACCTCTCAAAAGGGCGCGGGACCGCGAGTTTCGAGCGGTGCAGAAATCAAGATATTTGAAACAAGGAATTTTGCCCGAAAATCGGTGACTTTTGAGAGATCGGGGCGCGGAGCGGGCACGAAAAAACCCAAACCTCATTGTTGCATAATGTTGGTGGCAGGACCTCCGCAGGTATCTATTGGATTGACAGCCGTGCTAGAGCTTTTAGTCGTTTTAGACTCAGGATCAAAATATGTATAGTTGACACCGAATTTGTCGCAGCCAGGTTTATAAGTTGATTTTACAGACGTAACCCACGCGTGCACGTTGTTTTTACAAAGACCAGCACCGATGATATTATTCGATTCATGAGAGATCGGTGCCGTTAAACAATAACTAGGCGCTGTGGGTTTCGGCGGTGCCTGATCGGCACTGGGAGGCGCAGGCGGTTTCCTATCCGGGGAAGAAGAGCACGACCCACCGCTGATGCGCGTCGCCGCCCAGGTGGGCCCCTGCATGTGGTATGCGTCGATAAGAGTCCCTGTAAACTCTCCGGGAGTCCCGCCATTGCTGAAGAGATAAATGTTGCCCTGACAGGTCCACGTCTGAATCTCAACGCAAGAGGGACAATGCGGGTTAGCTGTACCATCTCTGTTTACTGTTGTTGTGCCACCATTATAGGACCACTCGCCGACGAACTTGCACGCACAAGACTGAGGCGGTTGAGCAACAACCGTCGTGGAAACGATTGCAACAAGCATTCCGGCGCCGTAGAAAGCCGCTACACGTGTCGCTCCGCGCATCATGCTCCCCAGTCTGATCGCGCGATTTTGCGACCCCGCCTTGCTTGGCTCCCCCACGTGCAGGAGCGGTGCTTTCATCCTGCCATGCTGCGGCAGATGAGGCAATCTTGCTTACGTTCGCCACGCTGTTGGCCGAGCCGAAGACCACTAGGCGACGAGGGCGGGAGGTGCGGCAGCAGGGTCGCTGCTAGTCCCGAAATCGCCTCTCAAAACTCATTCTTGATTCCTACCTCTCAAAAAGGTCGCGGAACCGCGAGTTTCGAGCGGTGCAGACATCAAGAATTTTGCACAAGAATCTCGGCGCTGAAATTTCAATGGGTCAGTCGGCGCTAAATTCAGTTGCAAAACTGGGCGCGGAAATCGGCGCCGAGGCGAGGATCGCGCTGTTTTTCCCTTGGTCGCCACTTCGCGAGAGAAGCACGCTTCCAGGCGACACGGGCGGCCTCCTCCGAGGGGCCGTTTGGCGTCCGGTTTTCAGAAGCGGCGCGACCTCGCTCGAGGGCGACCATGGTGAAAAACGGCAATTCAAACTGATCCACCAACAGGTTTCGGATTGGCCGGAAGCGGGAGCCCGCGTGGATGGCCGGGAATAGGGCGGGAAGAACGCCCGTCTTTCGACGGGGTATGAACGGCACGAACGGGTGGGCGTAGACGCTAGATAGCAAGCGGCGGCTAAACCAGTCGCGCAAGTGGTTCCTCGGGACGAGCGGATCGCTGTCGAGCCGTTTTTCTGTTCCGATCCCCGAGGCGGCATTGATTCCCTGTTATCGCGAATTAATTCCCTGTTTGACGCGAATTGAACCCCTGTTGTGGTCGAATTGATTCCCTGTTCCGCCGCGCAGGGAATTTCATCTCGCGGGTCTGGCAACTCACTGAATTCGCATATGTTTTCGAGACGGTTGTTCGCAGCAATCAACGGACTCTCGAGGAATTTCCCTGTTGATTCGCTGTTGGGAGGCGCCCGGAGAGGGGGGAATTCATTCGACGAAATAGTCCTCGTCGATGCGCTTGACCTCGTAGGTCGCCTTGACGCGGACGCCGACCCGGTGGCGGATCATCAGGTTGGCGAGTTCCGGGCCGTCGATCAAGACGACGCGCTTGGAGACGCGCGCGATGAAGTCGTAGGCGGTGGAGGGAAAGTAGGACGTCGTCACGAACACGCCCTTGCTGGCGCGATGGCCCTCGAGGCCGCCGACGAAATCGCGCACCTCTCGCAGCGGCACTCTCTTCTCCTCCTGAAAGCGCTTGGCCTGGACGTAGAGCACGTCGAGCCCGAGTTCGTCCTCCTTGATCACGCCGTCGACCCCGCCGTCGCCGACCCGTCCGAGCGCCCGGCCCATTTCCAGCCGCCCGCCGCCATAACCCATCTTGAGCAAGAGATCGACGATCAGCCGTTCGAAGAAGGCGGGCGTGAACGAATGCACGCGCTCGATGATTTCGCGCGCGAGTTCGGCGCTGAGCATGTCGGAAGTCGCCGCGATCTGCTCCTCCGGACTTTCCTTGGCTTCCAGCAAGGGCGAGTGGTCGCGCGGGTTCTGGCGTTCGCGCCACCGCACGAATTCCGGGTAGCGCGTGAGAATGGAAAGATCGATCTCCTTGACGCCCTCGGCCAAGAGTTCGCTCGCGCGCTCGGTCGCGCGGCAATAGCCGCGGCGCGGCGATTCGACGAGACACGCCTTGGAGAGATAGGCGCGCGCCCAGTTCAGCCGGTTCGCGAACACCGACTGCTGCCCGCTGGGCAGAACCCGCGCGAGATCCTCGGCAGTGAGCTTCAGCGCCTTGCCGAGGTCCTCTTCGAGCCTGGATATGTGGACGTCCTCGAAGCGCTGGCAGAGATAATGCAGCGTCGGCAACATCAATTGCTGAAAATTGGGCAGACTCATCTCTTGCGGCCCCCTTGCCGCTACATCCGGAATACGCCGAAACGCGTCGGCTCGATGGGCGCGTTCAGAGTCGCCGAAAACGCCAGACCCAACACGCGGCGGGTCTGCGAGGGCGCGATCACGCCGTCGTCCCACAGTCGCGCCGAGGCGAAATAGGGCGAACCCTCGCTTTCGTAGCGCTCGCGGATCGGCGCCTTGAACGCCTCCTCCTCCTCGGCCGACCAGTACTTGTGCTCGGCCTCGAGGCCATCGCGGCGCAGCGTCGCCAGCACGCTCGCGGCCTGTTCTCCGCCCATCACGCTGATCCGCGCGCTCGGCCAGGTGAACAGGAACCGCGGGCCATAGGCGCGCCCGCACATGCCGTAATTGCCGGCGCCGAACGAGCCGCCGACGATCAGCGTGACCTTGGGAACGCGCGCGCAGGCGACCGCGGTGACGAGCTTGGCGCCGTCCTTGGCGATGCCGCCGGCTTCATAACGCTGCCCGACCATGAAGCCGGAGATGTTCTGGACGAACAGCAGGGGAACGCCGCGCTGCGCGCAGAGTTCGACGAAATGGGCCCCTTTCAGCGCGCTTTCCGAGAACAGCACGCCGTTGTTGGCGATGATCCCGATCAAGAGTCCGGAAATCCGGGCGAAGCCCGTCACCAGGGTCGGCCCAAAGCGCGCCTTGAACTCGTCGAACTCCGAGCCGTCGATCAGCCGCGCGAGGATCTCGCGCACGTCGACTTGCCGGCGGAGATCCATCGGCACGATGCGCAGCAAGTCCTCGACCGGGTGCAGCGGCTCGGCCGGAGCGGCCGCGTCGTGCGGCGTCTTGGCGGGACGATTGAGGTTGGCCATCGCCCGCCGGGCGAGCGCGAGCGCGTGGACGTCGTCGCGCGCCAGCGCGTCGGCGACGCCGGAGATTCTCGTGTGGAGATCGCCTCCGCCCAGTTCCTCGGCGGTCACCGTCTCGCCGGTCGCCGCCTTGACCAGTGGCGGGCCGGCGAGGAAAATCGTGCCCTGCTTCTCGACGATGATCGTCTCGTCGGACATCGCCGGGACATAGGCGCCGCCCGCCGTGCAAGAGCCCAGCACCACCGCGATCTGCGCGAGTCCCGCCGCCGACATCCGCGCCTGATTGTAGAAGATGCGGCCAAAATGCTCGCGGTCGGGAAACACCTCGGATTGATGTGGCAGGTTGGCGCCCCCGGAATCGACGAGATAGACGCAGGGCAGCGCGTTCTCGAGCGCGATTTCCTGCGCTCGCAGATGCTTCTTGACCGTCATGGGATAATAGGCGCCGCCCTTGATCGTCGGATCGTTGGCGACGACCATCGCCTCGCGGCCCTCGATCCGCGCGATTCCGGCGATCAGGCCGGCGCCGTGCACGTCGCCCTCATACATGCCATAGGCAGCCAAGGCGCCGATCTCCAGGAAAGGCGAAGCCGGATCGATCAGACGCGCGACCCGCTCGCGCGCCAGCAGTTTGCCGCGCGACAGATGCCGCTCACGCGACCTC
>JBAQGU010001191.1:0-3113 GCA_049287975.1 Roseiarcus sp. | reverse complement strand
CCGCCGCGGGAATGGTCGCTCTCGGCAAGACCAATCTATCCGAGTTCGCCTTTTCGGGCATCGGACTCAACCCTCATTTTGGCAACCCCATCAATCCCCGCGACCTGCAGACGCCTCGCATTTCGGGCGGCTCCTCCTCGGGGTCGGCAGTCGCGGTCGCAGCCGGCCTCACGCCTTGCGCGATCGGTTCCGACACCGGCGGCTCGATCCGGGCGCCGGCCGCTTTTTGCGGGATCGTCGGCTTCAAGCCGACGGAAGGCCGCATCGACAAACGCGACGTGTTTCAGTTGTCGCGGACGCTCGACACGATTGGGCCGCTGGCCCGCTCCGTCGAAGACTGCGTGCTGATCGACATGGCGTTGCGCGGCCAATTGACGACGACGGTCCACCGCGCCGATTTGAAGCAGCTCGAGCTCGTGGTCCCGAGCCACGCGGAAATCGACGATATCGACGATGCGGTGGGCGCGAACCTGGAATCGGCCTTGTCGCGTCTCTCCGCCGCCGGAGCCAGGATTGAGCGTCGTGCCGTGCCATTGATCGGAGAGATGCGGGCGCTCGGCGCGCGTCACGGCTCGTTGGTCGCCATCGAAGCCTACGCCGAACATCGATCGATCTTCGAGTCGGCGGACGCCGAGCGCATGGATCGTCGCGTGGTGAGGCGAGCCCTGTTGGGGCGCGCGGCCGGTCACGACGTGATAGCGCTGCAACGCGGCCGAGAAAGTCTCATCGCGGCTCTCGCGAGCGAGTTGGGCGACGCCTTGCTGGTGCTTCCGACCACTCCGATGATCGCCCCGGAAATTTCCGTGCTCGAGGCCGACGACGAGGTGTTCAGGACCGCCAATCTTCGCGCCGTATACTATACCGTACTCGGCAACCTCTTCCGCATGTGCGGACTCTCGCTGCCTTCCGGCGCGGACGGCGAGGGGATGCCGACCGGAGTGCAATTCCTGGCGCCCGCCGGGCGCGACGAACGCCTGCTGTCGTTCGGGCTGGCCATCGAGCGCGCGCTCGCGGACGCATGAGCGGGGGTGGGGCCAACACCGCGTCGGCTCGTGCGATCGATCTGAATCGTCCTTGCGAGGAGCGACGCTCCATGGCCGCGTGATGCGGCCCCTGGATTGCTTTGCTGCGCCGACAAGAAACAAGAGCGCGACGTTCGGGTAAGCCCCCTGTCATACCCGCGAAAGCGGGTATCCAGCGGGACGCGACGCGGCGGCGCAAGGGTTGCGACCGCGGAGAGTAGCAAGCAGCCGAAATTCGCCAGCGTCGTGGTATTCTGGATGCCCGCGTTCGCGGGCATGACACTAAAGCGGCGGGACGAGCCCCGTCCGGACTCCATTGTTTCATCCCTCAGGGTCGGCCACAGGCCGGTACAAAACGCGCAATGGCAAGAGCGTGCTCCAATTCCTGCGACGCTCGTAGCACGGCGCTGATCGCATCGTCGTATCGCGAAATCGCCTCGGCTTTCCAAGCGCCTGGGAGGCGCCCCAACAAGTGGGGACGTCGTCATCGGCCGATTTGTTAGCTGCGTCACAGACAGCGCTCACGGTGCAGGCGTAGCCTCCAAGTCGATCAGAGGAGGATGCTGTGAAACTCACATGCTGCCAATGCTCTCGCGTAATCTTCAGCGCCCCGAGAATCCTCGAAGGGAAGACTTTCTGCGACAACGACTTCTGTCTCGAGGAGTTCTGGAAAGTCCAAGACGGAATCTATCGTCACGCCAAATCCGATATTTCCGATTTCAACGCTACCTATCCCGCTTCCGCGACCGGCTGGGGGACGCCCCAATTCGCGATGACCGCGAGCTGTATGTAAGCGGAGCGAACTCTCACCGAGGAATTGATCGACCCGGCAATCTATGACTTTTGGCGCGATGTGAATCCAGATATCGAGCAGGTCTGCGCGGGCGCGGTGCGTGTAGCGAACCTCGCCCACGCGCTCACGCTTTTGAGGCGGCAAGTCGCGCGCGCGCTTCCTTCTTCAGTTCTCCGAAATCCACCTCCCCGGCGTCGCCGCTGTCGATTCCCTCCTGCCAGGCGTTACGCAGGAACTGGAATTTCTCGGCTTCCTGCCGCTCGATTTTCTCCATCAGCCGGAGCGCCTCGCGGACGACCTCGCTCGACGAACTGTAGCAGGCCGCCGCGACCTTGGACGTGACAAAATTCGCCAGGTCGTCGGTAAGCGATACATTCATGTTCATGGGCGCCTCGATTTAGGAGCATTACGAACGTTATGCCTAAAAATAGCAATTTTAGGCATCGGCCGTCGCGCGGCCTTACTCCTATCGATGAGGGTGGCCGCACGCCGCTGGGGCGCCAAGGAAGCCGCGGCGGCTGGCTGACCCGCGAAGCGCCGACAGAGATACTAACTGATATTATTTGCATTTTCAGAAGATTCAGGGTTTTTCTTTCTGCCCAGTGGAATTCATGCTATCGTTCTTGATCGCCTCCTCCGGTCCGGAAACCGCAATGAACGATATGCAAAGATCACCGGTGGAACCAGACAGCCGCGCGCTCCCTCGTCGGTCTCGCAGACGTGCGGCCTGCACGCTGCGTCATGCGGCGGAAATCGAGGGGAGGGAAAATTTGCCTTGCTGCAAACCATTGGAATCGCACGAAATGGGAAAATCCACGGGTCCGCGGCAACCCTGTGTCGATGCAGGTCGAATCGAGACGAGCCGCCCGCACGCCGCCTCGGAAGTCTCCTGCCGGTTGCGGGGCCGGAGCCTCGCGGTCGCGGCCTCGTCGACCGCGCCGGTCCGGCGCAAACACGGACCGTCGCGCTCGACAGAGGCCCGGGACCAAGCCGTTGGCGCACGTCCGCCGCTGCCAGCGAGGATCGGGACGCGGGGTCGCCTCATGCCGCCGCCGCCGGGCAGGTGCGGCGCCAGGCGCTCGTCGCGAGAGGCCGACGTCAAACGGAGTCGCCCGGAAATGGCGCCGCAACGACTTGAAAAGATTGAATCCGCGCCCGGAAATGGTATGGGCTCGGAAGCCTCGAACCCACAAGATGTGGTACCCGGTCGCACGGCTGACCGTGCGCGACTGTGGACGCGGTCGCTGACCGCGTGGGTTCCGCGTGGTGCGCGCTCGGAAAGTGGGGCGCTTTAGGAC
>JBAQGU010001190.1:0-12283 GCA_049287975.1 Roseiarcus sp. | reverse complement strand
CCCCAACCCTCTCCCGCGAAGAGCGGGAGAGGGGGCTGCTAGCCATGCCAGGCGAAGCCGTCATCGGGCTCGACATCGGGACGACCTCGACGCTCGGCGCGTTGATCGCTCCGCCCGGCGATATAATCGCGGTGGCTGCGCGATCGACCACGCTGTCATCGCCGCATCCGGGATGGGCGGAGGAGGACCCCGAGCAATGGCGCCGCAACGCCTGGGAGATCCTGCGAGAGCTCAGCGCCGCCGCTTCAGCGCAATCGAGAACCCTACGGGGCATTTGCGTGACCGGCATGGTTCCCGCGCTCGTCCTTCTCGACGAGGACGGGGCCGTCATCAGGCCGAGCATTCAGCAGAGCGACGGCCGCGCCGCCGCCGAAGTCGGCGAACTGAGGGCCGAGATCGACGAGGCAAAATTCCTCCGCCGGACCGGCAACGGCGTCAATCAGCAATTGATCGCAGCCAAGCTGCGCTGGCTCGAACGCCATGAGCCGGGGGCGTTCGGTCGCATCCGCACGGTTTTCGGCTCGTACGACTACATCAACTGGCGGCTCACCGGCCGCCGCGGCGTCGAGCGCAACTGGGCGCTCGAGGCGGGCCTCGTCGACCTCGCCGACCATCGGATCCACGACGATCTCGTCGCCCTGACGCATGTTTCGCGCTCAGCTTTCCCCACGCTGCACGATTCCCAGAGCGTTTTCGGCGTCGTCACGGCCGAAGCCGCCGCGCAGACCGGACTGCCCGAGGGGCTGGCCGTCTTCGGAGGGGCCGCCGACCACATCGCCTCGGCGCTGGGGGCCGGCTTGGTCGATCCCGGCGACGTTCTGCTCAAGTTCGGCGGCGCGGGCGACATCGTCGTGGCGTCGGATGTCGCGCGTCCCGATTGGCGGCTGTTTCTCGACTATCACCTCGTCCCCGGCCTCTATGCGCCCAACGGTTGCATGGCGGCTTCCGGCTCCGCGCTCAATTGGCTCGCGGGCGCTCTCCTACTGGAGGGAACCGACGAAAGCCGCCACGCCGCCTTCGACCGGCTCGCCGCCAAAATCCCACCCGGCAGCGACGGGGTCCTGTGTCTGCCGTATTTTCTGGGTGAGAAGACGCCGGTGCAGGACCCGCTGGCGCGAGGGGCGTTCGTCGGTCTCAGCCTGAGCCATGGACCGGCGCATCTGTGGCGCGCACTGCTGGAGGCGGTCGCGTTCGGCTTTCGCCATCATGTCGAGGTTCTCGACGAGATCGGCTATGCGCCGCGCCGGTTCCTCGCGTCGGACGGCGGTTCGCGCAGCCGCGTATGGATGCAGATCGTCGCCGACGTCCTGCAAGCGCCGGTCACGCTCATCGAGAACGCGCACGGTTCCGCGATCGGCGCCGCCTTCGTCGCCATGGTCGCATCTAGCCTCGTGGGCTGGGGCGACGCGGGCCGCCTCGCACGGCTCGGCGCGACGATAGTTCCCGACCCGGCCAACGCCGCCGCCTACGATCGCGCCTACCGCGAGTACCGCGAACTCTACCGAGCGCTGCGACCGCTGTTCCGGTCGCGCGCCGGCGCGGCGGAGCTGACGCAGCAGGCAAGCGAGCAGACGTAGGCCCTGGATGCACGGGTCGAAAACTGAAAGCGCAACGCTTATTTCCGGGCGTCGCCTAATCTAAGGCGACACGCGAAATAATTGCTTCATCCCCATGGCCGGCCAAGACAACACGTGACCGTGGGGCCACGATGAGGCGACGACGTGAGCCGGAAAGCGGCGCGGAGAGGCTAGCCAGACAAGGTCGTGAGCGACCTGGATCCTCGCGTTCGCGAGGATGACACGTCTCTGTAGAGCGGCAAACGTATCGCTTGATATGCGTCGGGTCGCGCGGATCGGTTTCGCGCCAAATTCCCTGCTCCGGTCCAAAATGCGGAGTCGATTCCCTGCTCGCGCTTTCGACGACTGGCCGGCTCACGCCGCCCTAACCGCCGAGCGATCGCTGCTCCGTCGCGATGCGATCGAGCAGCGGATCGAGTTTGCTGCTCTTCGGGCCGTCCGCCGCGAAGCGCGACTTGAAATTCGCGATCGGTTCGGAGAGCACCTCGCTGAGATTTCGCGCCGCGGCGAAGTCGCCGGCGGCACGTTTGATCTTCGCGTTGTCGAACAAGGCCGCCCAAGTCTTGTCGCCACGCAACGGTCCTTCCCAGTCCGGAAAATAGCGAACGAGGGTATCGGTCGGCACATGAACGATATCTGCGCTCACGCCCAATCCCGCGGCGATCGTCCTAAAAATGTCATCCCAAGTGTAGGCGTTGTCGGAGGTGATATGAAAGTCCTGGCCGCGAGCAACTCCTCTGCCGAACAGACCGACGAACGGGACCGCGAAATCGGCGGAGCGGGTCAGTGTCCATGGCGTCGCGCCGTCGCCGGCAACGATTATCGGCTTTCCCGCGAGCATTCGATGCGCGACGGGATCGCCTTCGTTGAACAGCGTGGGTAGCATGGTTCGCACGGTATGGCTCGGCCGCACGATGGTCCACGGGAAATTGCTCGTCGCCTTCAGCATCGCCTCACAGGCGATCTTGTTCTGGCTGTAGGCCCAGTATGGGTTCACAGTAGGCGTCTTCTCGGTGATGATGTGATTGCGCGGCGGCTTCTCGTAAACCGACGCCGACGATATGAAGATGTATTGGCCTGTATTGCCCGAGAAGACGGCGATATCCGCGGCGACTTGCGCCGGCGTGAAGGCTATGAACTGGCAAACGACGTCGAAACCGCCCTTGCCGAGCGCGTCATAGGCGACGGGGTCCTTCATGTCGCCCGCGATCGAGGTCACCCCCGGCGGCAGGTCGGCGCCGGTCACGTTCCGATTGAATACGGTGACGTCGTAGCCGGCCGAGACGGCCTCGGCGACGCAGGGAAGCGAGATGTTGCCTGTACCGCCGATGAAGAGAACTTTTTCGGACATGGGGGTCTAGCTCCTGGGTTTGGGCGTCGGCTCGCAACGACGGGGGCGCCGGCGTAGTCGTATCCGCTAGTGCAGCTTCACCGTCGGGGCCGGCCGCACGGCGGGCACGACGAGCCCGAGCAGCGTGCGGAACCGGCCATGCAGGGCGGCCTCGTGCATCTGGTAGAGGCTGCGGTAGGTCAGTCGCGCGAAATAGCCCTCGATGAAAAAATTGCGTCCGATCAAGCCCATGAGGCTGCCGACGGTGGTGTATTTACCGAGCGAAACCAGCGAGCCGAAATCGTGGTAGGCAAATTCGCGCAAGGGCCGGCCCGCGATGACCTCTCTGAGCTGCCGAAGCATGAACTCGCCCATCTGATGGGCGGCCTGCGCGCGCGGCGGCACGGGATCGGGAGAGCCGGGCCTCGGACAGGACGCGCAGTCGCCCATCGCGAATATGTGGTCGTCGCGTGTGGTCTGCAGCGTCCGGCGCACCACCAGCTGGTCGATGCGGTTGGTTTCCAGGCCGTCGATGGCGCAGAGGAACGCGGGCGCCCTCACGCCTGCGCACCAGATCACCAGCTCGGAGGGAATGATCTTTCCGTCCGCGAGCTTGACGCCCTCGGCCAGCACTTCGGCGACGCGCGCGCCGGTGCGCACTTCCACGCCGAGCTTCAGGAGGAGGTCCCGCGCCGCATTGGCGATGCGGGGCGACAGAGCGGGGAGTATGCGGTCGGCCGCCTCGATCAATACGATCCGCAAGTCGCGCTCGGGATCTATTTTGTCGAGCCCGTAGGCGATGATCTCGCGGGAGGTGTGGTGTAATTCGCCGGCGAGCTCGGCGCCGGTCGCGCCCGCCCCGATGATCGCCACGTGCAGTTGGGCGGGACGTATCGGCTCGTGCTGATTCTGCGCTCGCAGAAAGGCGTTCACCAGCCGGCGATTGAAGCGGCTCGCCTGTTCCGGCGTGTCCAGCGGAACGGCGAACTTCGCCGCGCCGGGCGTGCCGAAATCATTGGTGACGCTGCCGACGGCGACGACCAGCGTGTCGTAGGCGAGGCTGGATCGCGCAATGATCTCGCGCCCGTCCTCGTCCTCGAGGGGCGCCAGCGTGATCGTCTTGGCGGCGCGATCGAGGCCGATCATCTCGCCGTTGCGATAGCGAAAATGGCTCCAGTGAGCCTGCGCGAGATAGTCCAACTCGTCCTGCGAGCGCTTTAGGCTGCCGGCCGCGATGGAATGAAGCAGCGGCTTCCAGACATGGGTCCGGCCGCGGTCGACCAGCGTGATTCGGGAGCGACCCGCCTTGCCGAGACTTTCGCCCAGCCTGGTCGCGAGTTCGAGCCCGCCGGCGCCTCCGCCGACGACGACGATATGATGCAGCGAGGAATCCGACATGCCGGGTTCACGCGATCCAGGGAAGCCTACAGAGGCGATAGGCCGCTAGAGGAACCGAAGCAAGAGATGCGCCCTCGGCGGCGAGCCCCCGAGATCCGGCAGTCGGCGCCAAAGTTGCATAAGAAACTTGCGTTGCATAAGAAACTTGCATGGGGGCCTCGGCGTTTGTGGTGGACGTTGCGCATGTAACGGCTCGGGGTGGGAGGCCGACAATTCGGTAGGCGTCCCTCGAGCCGCTTGTTCATGTTCGCGTTAGGTAGGCTCATCTATAGTCGGCTCCCGCCGGGCAATCACGCCCGAGCGAAGGGCCATCGGGTCAAGGCCTCGGAGCATAAGTAATTAGATGAAACACCTTCAGGAGGTCGATGCCGGTTCCCAAAACTATCCCATGAATATTTTTCGTGCTCGGTGGTCCGGCCCGAAAAACGTCCCAAACATAGGGTTTAAGTAGACTTTCGGTGTCTCGCCCAGCCTCCGGAAGACCGCGAGTGCTCAGCTCTCGCCGCCGCCATTGTCGAATCCTTGACTTGACGGCTCGCGTGGCAGGCGTTTCAATTCAGCACACGCGGCAATGATTTGTTAACCATTCGACCGCAGGCTGCACTGACACCGAAATAACAACTCCGCTGGAGGACCTGATGAACGCCAAACCGGCGAACGCATTCGTTTCCGTAGAGTCCCGCGCCGGCCTTCATGGCAAGGGCGCCTCGGTCTTCGGCATGTTCTCCACTGCTTATGCGCGCGAGCGGCGCGAGGTCTTGGGCCTGACGGATTATCTGGATGGATGCCGGGACGATCCCTCGATGTACGCCACTTCGGCGGAGCGGATGATCGCCGCCATCGGCGAGCCCAATGTCGTCGACACGAGCAAGGATCAGCGGCTCGGGCGCATCTTTCTCAACAGGACGATCAAGATATATCCGAGTATGACCGGTTTTTTCGGCATGGAGGATACGATCCAGCGCGTCGTCAGCTACTTCCAGCATGCGGCGCAAGGGCTCGAGGAGCGGAAGCAGGTCCTGTATCTGCTGGGTCCCGTCGGTGGCGGCAAGTCCTCGCTCGCCGAGCGGCTGAAGCACCTGATGGAATCGCAGCCGTTCTATGTGCTCGCCGCCGGCGACGAGGTGAGCCCCATTTTCGAATCGCCTCTCGGCCTGTTCCGACCCGACGCGATGGGCGCATTCATGGAGCAGCAATACCGAATTCCCGTCCGTCGCCTGACCGGGATCTGCTCGCCCTGGGCGGCGAAGCGGCTCGATCAGTTCGACGGCGATCTGTCGAAGTTTTCCGTCGTCAAGATGTACCCCTCGAAGCTTCGCCAGATCGGCGTCGCCAAGACCGAACCCGGCGACGAAAACAATCAGGACATCTCGGCGCTGGTCGGCAAGATCGACATCCGCAAGCTCGAACACTATTCCCAGCACGACCCCGACGCGTACAGCTATTCGGGCGGCCTCAACCGCACGACGCAAGGGCTGCTCGAATTCGTGGAAATGTTCAAGGCGCCGATCAAGGTTCTGCATCCCCTCCTGACCGCGACGCAGGAAGGCAATTACGCGGGCACCGAAAACCTCGGCGCCCTGCCTTACCAGGGGGTGATCCTGGCCCACTCCAACGAATCGGAGTGGGAGCAATTCAAGAACAACAAGAACAACGAGGCCTTCCTCGACCGCATCTGCGTGGTCAAGGTTCCCTACTGCCTGCGCGTAACCGAGGAGGCGATGATCTACGGCAAGCTGCTGGAAACCAGCGATCTCGGCACCGCGTCCTGCGCGCCCGAGGTGTTGGAGATTCTCGCCCGCTTCTGCATTTTGTCGAGGATCAAGGAACACCAGAACTCCCCGCTGTATTCCAAGATGCGCGTCTACAACGGCGACAGCCTCAAGGACACCGACCCCAAGGCGAAATCAATCCAGGAATATCGCGAGGCGGCTGGCGTTTCCGAGGGCATGTCGGGCATTTCGACCCGGTTCGCATTCAAGGTTCTCTCCGAGACTTTCAACTACGACAACCACGAAATTGCAGCCGATCCGGTCCATCTGATGTATGTCTTGGAACAAGCAGTGAAGCGCGAACAACATCCGAAGGAGGTGGAGGAGCGTTATCTCGACTTCATCAAGTCGATGCTGGCGCCGCGCTACGCCGAATTCATCGGCCGCGAAATCCAGAAGGCCTATATCGAATCCTACAGCGAATACGGCCAGAATCTGTTCAATCGCTATATCGCCTATGCCGACGCCTGGATCGAGGAGCAGGACTACAAGGACGCCGACACCGGCCAGGTGTTCGACCGCCAGATCCTCGACGCCGAATTGTCGAAGACGGAAAAGCCCGCCGGTATCGCGAATCCAAAGGATTTCCGTAATGAAATCGTGAAGTTTGCGCTTCGAGCGCGCGCCAGCAACCAGGGCAAGAACCCGTCCTGGACGAGTTACGAGAAGATCCGCGAAGTGATCGAGAAGCGCATGTTCAGTCAGGTCGAGGACCTGCTGCCGATCATCAGTTTCGGCGCCAAGCAGGACACCAAGACCGAGAAGCAGCACGCCGACTTTCTCGAGCGTATGATGTCGCGCGGCTATACCGAGCGGCAGGTTCGCCGGCTGGTGGAATGGTATATGCGAGTCAACAAGGCCGGATGAGGGAAAGCGGGGACCCGCGGAACATGCCTCAGTTCATAGATCGCCGCCTGAATCCGCGAGACAAGAGTCTGGGCAATCGGATGCGCTTCCTGCGTCGGACGCGCGAGCAGCTGAAGCGGGCCGTCGACAAGGCGGTTCGTGAGCGCAATATCACCGACGCCGCCAAGGGGGGATCGGTTTCGATCCCGTCCGACGGCATCCGCGAGCCGCAATTCCACCTCTCCAACACTGGCGGCGACTATGAGCGCGTATTGCCCGGCAACAAGGAGTTCGTATCCGGCGACCGGATCGAGAAGCCCAGGTCGGGCCGTGGCGGCGGCGGAAGAGAAGCCTCCGATTCGGGCGCAGGCGAGGACGCCTTCTCCTTCGCACTGACGGAAGAAGAATTTCTCGACATCCTGTTCGACGATCTCGAACTGCCCGAACTCGTCAAGGCCTCGCTGAAGGACGCCACTCTCAGCGAATACCGGCGGGCCGGCTATTCCAACGACGGCACGACACCCAACCTCAACGTGCTGCGCACCATGCGCTACAGCATGAGCCGACGTCTGGCGTTGCGGCGGCCGTCGACGGACGAAGTCAGGCGTCTCGAGGAGGAACTGAACGAGTTGCGGGCCAAGGATACGCCCGATCTGGGCGAACGGAAGCGCATCCCGAAGCTGTTCGGCGACATCGAGCGGCTCAAACGCCTGCAGCGGGCGATTCCCTTCATCGATCCGATCGACGTTCGCTACAACAGGTTCGCGCGGGTGGCCATTCCCCGCGCGAAGGCCGTCATGTTCTGCCTGATGGACGTGTCGGCCTCGATGGGCGAACGCGAAAAAGATCTCGCCAAACGGTTCTTCATCTTGCTGCACCTGTTCCTCAAGCGCAAATATGACCGGGTGGACATCGTGTTCATCCGCCATACACACGAAGCGAGCGAGGTCGAGGAGCAGGAGTTTTTCTACGGCAAGGAATCGGGAGGCACCATCGTCAGTTCGGCGTTGAAGGAAATGATCGAGATTCGCGAGAAGCGCTATCCCGCCGCGGATTGGAACATCTATTGCGCCCAGGCATCCGACGGCGACAATTCGGGCAACGACACAGGCGGCTGCGTCGAGTTGCTTACGCAGACCATTCTGCCGATCACGCAATATTTTGCCTATATCGAGATCGCCGATCGCGGCGAGGGCGGAAATTGGGGCGGCCTGATGAGTGGCAAGGAGCTGTGGCGCGGCTACGCGAAAGTCGCCGAGACCGCCGCTAATTTCGCCATGAAGCGGGTTGCGGGACCCGGCGACATCTATCCGGTCTTCCGCGAACTGTTCGCCAAACAGAAGCGCAAGGGAGCGGCTCGATGACAAGCGCGACGCTGGACGCGCGCGAGAGCGAGGCGCGGACGTCGAAACTTCTGTTCGAAGGCGCCGACTGGAGCTTTCCGCTTTTGCAGACCGTCTACGAGGCCGTGCAGAAGATCGCGCTCGAGGATCTCGGCCTGAACGTATTTCCGAATCAGATCGAGGTGATTTCAGCTGAACAGATGCTCGACGCCTATTCCTCGGTAGGCATGCCGCTCATGTATTCGCATTGGTCCTACGGCAAGCGTTTCGTCCGCGACGAGTTGCTGTATCGCAAGGGCTATCAGGCGCTCGCCTACGAAATTGTCATTAATTCCAATCCCTGCATCAGCTATTATATGGAAGAAAACACCATGGCGATGCAGACGCTGGTGCTCGCGCACGCGGCGTTCGGCCACAATCATTTCTTCAAGAACAACTATCTCTTCCAGCAATGGACCGATCCGAACGGAATTCTCGACTATCTCGAATTCGCCAAGCGATATGTCTGCGAGTGCGAGGAGCGCCACGGTGTCGCCGCGGTCGAATCGGTGCTCGACGCGGCGCATGCACTGATGAACCAGGGCGTGTTTCGTTACCGCCGCGCCACGAAGCTGAAACTGGGCGAATACGAAAGGCGCCGCCGGGAGCGACTGGCGAACCAAGCAGAATCGTTCAGCGACCTCTGGCGCACCGTGCCGATTTCCGCGCTCGCGCGCGAACCCACGCTCAGCGAACAGGAAGTGATCGAACGCAAGCAGCGGTTGCGCCTGCCCGAGGAGAACCTGCTGTATTTCCTGGAGAAGAACAGCCCCACTCTGCAAGACTGGCAGCGCGAACTGCTGCGCATCGTGCGCAATGTCGCGCAATATTTCTACCCGCAGCGGCAGACTAAATTGATGAACGAAGGCTGCGCGACCTTCGTCCACTATCACATCGTCAACCGGCTCTACGACGACGGTCTGATCTCGGAAGGCGCGCTGCTCGAAATTCTGCACAGCCACTCGAACGTCGTCTATCAGACCGGTTACGACAATCCGCATCATAGCGGCATGAACCCGTACGCCTTGGGCTTCGCAATGATGCAGGACATCCAGCGCATCTGCCTCCGGCCGACCGACGAAGACCGCGAATGGTTTCCCGATCTCGCCGGCCATGACGACTGGCGGGGCGCGTTGCGCGAGATATGGGCGAACTACCGCGACGAGTCGTTCGTCCGGCAGTTTCTCAGCCCGCATCTCATCCGCACCCTGAAGCTGTTTGTGCTCAGCGACAAATCCGCCGAGCCCGCCTACCGCATCGACGCGATCCACGACGAAATCGGCTATCGGAAAGTGCGCAACGCCCTGGCCCAGAGCTATGACGTCAGCGGCGCGGAGCCGGATATCCAAGTTGTCGACGTCGACCTTCTGGGGGATCGCCAGCTCATTCTCAAGCACAACGTGCGTAACGGCGTCCGCCTCGTCGAGGCCAGCCGCGACCAGACCCTGCGCCACGTTCGCAAGCTCTGGGGCTACGAGGTGCGGCTGGAGGAAGGCTGAGCCGCCCGCCTCGAGCTTGCTTCGGAGGGCACGACGGGCCGTGGCGGAACCCGCGGATCCAGGTTTGTCGGGCGTCTCGTAAGAGTTGTCTTTATCCCTCCATCAACGCTGCCACGTGCGCCGCGACCGAGCGGCCGAGGCCCTGCAGGTCATAGCCGCCCTCAAGCAGCGAAACGAGGCGGCGGCCGCATCGCCGCTGTGCGATCGCCATGATCTTCCGCGTCACCCAGGCGAAGTCTTCTTCGCGCAGATTTATATTCCCCAGCGGATCGCGGTGATGCGCGTCAAAGCCGGCGGAGACGATGATGAGGTCGGGACTGAACGCTTCGACGCGCGGCAGGATCGCGACATCGAACGCCTCGCGAAAAGCCTCGCCGCCGTCGCCGGCGCTGAGCGGCGCGTTGACGATTTGATCGTGTTCGCCCCGTTCGCTGCGCCCCCCTGTGCCGGGGAACAGCGGCATTTGATGGGTCGAGGCGTAGAGCACGCTGTTGTCGTTCCAGAAGATATCCTGCGTCCCGTTGCCGTGATGCACGTCGAAATCGACGATCGCGACCCGCTCCAGCCCATGGACGGCCTGCGCATGGCGGGCTGCGATCGCGGCGTTGTTGAAGAAACAGAAGCCCATCGGCGTCGATGTTTCGGCGTGATGGCCCGGCGGGCGCATCGCGACGAACACGTTGACTGCGCGCCCAGCGACAATCTCGTCTACCGCGAACACCGCGCCGCCCGCCGTGCGAATCGCCGCTTCCCAGGTTCCCGGCGACATCGAGGTGTCCTGATCGACGCGCACGCGTCCTTGCGTCGGCGAAGCCTGCTCGATCGCGGCGACATAGGCGGCGGGATGCACGCGCGTCAGCGCCTCGATAGGGGCGCGAGGCGCCGAATCGCGCGCCAGCATTTGGAATTTTTCGGACTCGAGCGCCTGATCTACCGCGCGCAGCCGCGCCGGACGTTCAGGATGGCCCTCGCCCATATCATGGCCCGCGCAGGCCGCATGCGTCACCAGCAGCGTCGTCATTTCGACCGATCCTCCTGCGACCGCCCGGCCGCAAGATCGCGCGATTGCGCCGCCCTGTCCATCACCGCGTCTGGCTGGCGCGGTCGCAGCGCCCGGGAGGCCCGGACAAGGCCCGACGCCTACGCCGCATCCCGGCTCTCGCGGACACGACGGCGCGCGCCGCGCGCCTCACTTCGCCGGAGGCTCCGGCGCGCAAGACAGCGATTTGGCCTGCGCTTCCGCCTCGGCGTAGAGACTGGGCAATTCGCTGAATATACGCGCCAAAACGAAGCCCTGAAGCGTCGGGGACGCGATCCGCAGATCCTCCGATGGATTGTCCTCGTCGTCCTGCGCGATGATTTCGCGCAATTGCTTGGGGGTCGCGATCAAGGCTTCCATCATGCCGTGGGTCGCCGCTCGGTCGGTCAAGGCGTAGAACACCGCGCCGCGCTGGCTGTGAAGCGACAGCGAGGCGAAAGCCGCGCGCCCGAGTGGCGCGCGCACGCGAATCGGGCCTTTCGTCAGGTCGAAGAAACACAGGGCGTTGGCCACCGCGGGATCGGCATAGGCCAACAATCCTTCGTGCGGCCCCGCGCGCGGCACGGCGAGCGTCGAGTCCTGGGGACCGATCTTCGCCAATCGGTTGTAGGCGTCATGCGTGGCGACCAGCGGAATCGAGAGGACGAGCGCGAAATGCGCCAGCGCGCCGAGAATCAGCGCCCCGGCGGAATAGAAAACCGCCTCGGCGAGCGCCGCCCTCGGGTTCACGCGCAGCCCTCACGCGCAATTTCGGGCGCGGCGGCTTTATCGATTCCGCCGATGGTGGCGCCCAACGGGGAATCATACAATCGCAGCACGAGCGCAAAGGCGCCGGGCGCGCCGACCGGCAGCCAATTGCCGGAATGAGCGGTCGCGGAGACGTAAATCGAGAATTCGCCGCCGGCCTTCCGCAGAATCTCGCTCGAGCGCAGGACGTAGCGACCGGCCGGATTCTCGATCGGAAAACCCTTGGAGTCGACGACGCCCAAGGTCCAGTAGCGCGCGGTCGGCGCTCGTGGGCCCACCCGATAGACGCAGCGCGGATTCAGTGGGCGTCCCGCATCGTCCACACGCGCGACGAGTTGCAGCCCTTCGCCGAGCGCGAGCGGAACCTCCCCGCTGCGCGCTAGGCTGGCGCGAGTATAGGGATCGGCGTCGGTCGCGCCCGCCTTTGTCGCCACGCTCCAGGCGCCGATCGTGACCGAGTTGAACGGGCCGCCGTTCGCGAGCATCGCCCGGGTCGCCCACAGACCGATCGCCAGGCCGGCGACGGCTGCCAGGATCGCTTTCAATAATGTCGTCACTGCATTCCCCTTCCTGCCCCTTTCGGGGAGGGGTCAGGGCTGGGGCCGGTGTTGGGTGACGCCCAAAAACAATGGAATCGGACAGTTCCGCCGCCGGCCGGCATGCCCGGCTTCGAGCCGGGCATCCTCGAGGCGA
>JBAQGU010001189.1:0-8961 GCA_049287975.1 Roseiarcus sp. | reverse complement strand
TTGAAAGTGGGCGTTCCCGCGCGAAAGGCATCGCTGCACAGCGTCAGCCTCGAGGGCGGTCTTCGTCCCGAAGCTGACGCGTCCGAACTCCACAACGGCATGGCTTGGGGCAGCGATGGGCGCTCCTTCTATCTGACGCACAGCTTGAAGCGGGAAATATTCACCTTCTCTTTCGATGCGGAAATCGGGCGCATCAGCGACCGGCGCATATTCGCGAGAGTGCCGGAGACCGACGGCCTTCCCGACGGCGCCGCCGTCGATGCCCGGGGCGGCTATTGGTGCGCTTTGCACGGAGGCGGTCGTCTGCGCCGATATACCGCAGACGGAGAGGTCGATCGCGATATCCAACTGCCGGTGAGCCAGCCGACCATGTGCTCCTTCGGAGGCGAGGCTCTCGACGATCTCTACGTGACGAGTGCGAGCGACAAGCTGACGCCGGAGCAGCGGCTCGCGGAACCTTTGGCGGGAGCGCTGCTTCGCCTTCGCCCGGGAGAGAGGGGCGTCGCTCGGCCTTATGCTCTGCGTTGAGATGCGGCGGGTACGCGGTCCCGGCTCAAACAGGCATCACCGCCGCCATCGTCCTTGCGATCCTGTCCTCGCCTATTCCGATGTTCGGATCGCAGCGCAGAATCCGCAGCCCCTCGCCGCCGTCGATGACCTCGAAATCCGTGGTCCCGCCGTCGCCGCGATGGAAGGCGATCGACAGCTGTCTTTCGCCGACCCTGAAATTGCGGATCACCAGGTCAGGCAGCCAGTCGGGCAACGCCGGATCGACGATGAGCGAATCGAGCGGCGCCAAGGGGGTGAGGCCGGTCAGGGCGTGACAGATATGGATCACCGCGGAAGCCGACCAGGCTTGCGGCGAGCAAGACGCGGGGTAGACGCCAGGATGCGGCCAGCGCTTGCCGCGGGGGTGACCGCCATAAACCTCCGGGAGACGGTCATGGTCGAAAATCTCGGTCGCATCGAACACGGCTCGGGCGACCTGATGAAGCGCACCGTTGAAACCGTATCGCTTCAGGCCGAAACAGAGATGGGCGTTGGAAACCGGCCAGACCGTGCCAAGATGATAAGCGAGCGGGTTGTAGGCGGGATGATCGCTGGAAAGGGTGCGAACGCCCCATCCGCTGAACATGTCGGGCACCAGCATCCGATCGGCAACCGCTGTCGCTTTGTCTTCGTCGATGATCCCGTAGACGAGGCAGGAGCCGATGTTCGATGCGATCGTCTTCACCTGCCGCTTGTCGGGCCGCAGCGCCAGCGCGAAGAACCGCTGATCCGGCATCCAGAAACGCTCGTTGAAGCGCCTCTTGAGAGCGGCCGCTTGTTCGAGGAGTTCGGCGGCTCGATCGCTCTCTCCGGTCGCCTGAAACACCAGAGCGAGGCTTTGCTTGGCCGCGTAGTAGAGGCCCTGAATTTCCGCCACCGCGATTGGGTTCGGCACGAAGGAGCCATCGGGGTATAGGATCGCCTGACTGGAATCCTTCCAACCCTGGTTCTTGATGCCTGACTTGCGGGCCAGCGTCCGATACTCGTAGAATCCATCGCCGTCGATGTCCCCATCGCGGTCCATCCACTCGAGCGTGGCGCATACTCTGCTTCTGATGGCGTCGAACGTCCGGCGGTCGCCCGTATGGGCGAAATGCAGCGCCGCCCCCAGAATATAGAGACCGGGGGCCGAGTAGTCGCCATAATAGTGCTGAAAAGGATTTTTCCCGAGCAACGCGAGCGGACTGAGTTGCCGTTGATGCAGCACTTTGCCAGGTTGCGCATCGAAACGATCATCGACGGCGGTCGCGGTCCATTTGCCGACGGAGGACAGAGCACCCTGCAGGGTCGACGGGTTGAGCAAAGCCGAATGGATGCCGGCGGTCAGAGCGTCGCGACCGAACAGGGCGGTATATTTCGGAATTCCCGCCATGGGCGTGAACTTTTCGTCGCCGTCGCCGCGCAGAGATTGCAGCGACCATAGATCCGATGCGGCGCGATTCCATGCGGCCTGCACGGTCGGGTTGCAAGCTTCGAGCTCGGCGCAGCGCGCGAGCCATTCGTCGGACTCCGCCCCGGCGCCGGTATGCTCGGTGGGTTCGCCGTCGAGTCCGAACCAGGGCTCGACCGACGCGCCTAGGAAGATCGGTGCGATGTCGATGCTGATCATCTCGACTTGGCGTGGTCGAAGCGAGAACACCGTACGGAGCCGCGTTCCGTCATCGGTCAGGACGCCGGGAGCGGTGATCCGGATCCTGGTCGCATGATTGATTTCGGGGTGCTGGTAGGCGAACGTCAGTTCGCCGCGCCCGCGGCCCGACCTTTCGAACTTGCGACGGACCGACGCGTCCTGTTGCCGCTTGCCCGACGTAACCTCGTCCAGGTCGGCGAAATCGGCGGCGAAGTCCCAGTCAAGGACAAGGGTAGTCTCGCTCAGCGCATGGTTGGCGACATGGACGTCCTGATGATAGCCTCCGCCGACATAAGTGTTGATCTGCAGTTCGATTCCCTTCTCGACAATTTCGCCGCCGGTGGGATCGTCGTCGCCGGGAGGCGCGGCCTTCCGGCCCGCCGGCGATGACATGAGATAGTAAGCCACTGTGCCATGCGGCTCGACGCTGTTGCAGGAGACCCCTCTGACCTTCTCGCCGCCGCTGAAGATCTCGAACCGGGACAGGAAACGCGTCTGCTGCAAATAGTATCCCTGCTTGTCGGACGTGATCAGCCCGCGGCGATCCGTGACGAGGACATGGTGACCGCGATAGATCGTGGTCTGGTCCGGGTCTAGCCGAAGTCGGTTGACGGATTCGGGTTTCAACGGCGTCACATCGGATGAGTATTGCGAAATTGTCGGCGGGTACGAACGCGGCTAGACCTTCAGACGTTTGGCGAGTCGATGCGCGCCGAACACGACAGCGAGAGCGATCACCGCCCACATCGCATCACGATGTCGGCTAGTGAACATTTCCCAGCTCGCGCTCCTAGCGCGGTCATCGAATCGGCCATGGGCGCCGTAATTCCCCTTCACGGGTTCGAAAAGATTGGACGGCGCGTTGGCTTCTAGTTTCTGGTCGGTCAACTGGCCCTTGTAGCCCGCGCTCGCGAGATATCGATCGATCAACCCTGGAGCTATGCGATTGGCGAGGATCGCCTTGACGGTGGGAAGGCCGACCCAAATCTGGCGCCGCGGGTTGAAAGCCCCGTAGTAGATGGCGCGGGCCGCGACTTCGGGCTCGAAGATGGGCGGCACCGGCTGCGCTCGAAAGCCCATCTTGTTCAAGGCCCAATCGAATTGCGGCGTGTTGATGGCGGGCAGATCGACCATGGTCAGGTGGACGTCGATCCGATCGTGGTACAGTTCCGAACGAAGAGAATCGGTGAACCCCCGAATCGCGAACTTGGCGCCGCAATAGACCGATTGCAGCGGCACCGAGCGATAGGCGAGGGCCGAACCCACATTCACTATCGAGCCGCGATTTCGCGCGCGCATTCGCTTGAGCGCCGCCATCGTGCCATACACCTGTCCAAGATAGGTCACGGCCGTGCCGCGCTGAAACTCCTCCGCCGTCAATTCGTGGACCGGCGCGAATACGGTGGCCATCGCCACGTTCACCCAGACGTCGATCGGTCCGAGCTCCTGTTCCGCACGAACCGCAGCCGCCTCGACGGCCGCGGCGTCCGCGACGTCGGTCGGGATCGGAAGCGCCCGCGCCCCGTAGCTGCGCGCCTCCTCGGCCGCGGCGTCGAGCCTGTCCTGGTCTCGCGACAATAGTACGACGTCGCACCCGTGCTTGGCGAATTCGGCGACGCACGCCCGTCCAACCCCCGCGCCGGCGCCTGTGATCACCACGATCTTTGACATCTCCGTTCCTTCGACTGGCCGTTGCGGGGAGACATGCCCTCAAAGTTTAAACTGTTCCGTGAAGCGTCGGTTCCGTTGCTCGAGGGAATAGGGCTGTTCTGGCGAAGTCGGTAGCCGAGAGGCTGACTCATGCCCTGAGAATGCAGGCGAAACGGGGGAAGATCGCGATTGCGGGGAAAGAGAAGGGGGCGATTGTTTGGGACAGTTTGTCGCCGACCGGAAAAGGGTTGTTTACTGAGCAGGGTCGGCAAATTGCCGCTTGATGCACCGGCCGCCGGGGCGAATCGGCGGCCGTTTCGTTTGAGGTGAACCCGCTCGAGCGAATGCGCAGTGTGACCTCCACCACGTCGCCGCACGACCAACTCCGATAAAGACAACAACAATGCTCTGTGCCTCGATCAGTTTTGGAACTCGGAAGGCACTCGAGGGCTTGTTAGAGATACGCTCGGCGAGAAGAAGA
Source organism: Roseiarcus sp. (assembly GCA_049287975.1). Classification (GTDB taxonomy): domain Bacteria; phylum Pseudomonadota; class Alphaproteobacteria; order Rhizobiales; family Beijerinckiaceae; genus Roseiarcus. The sequence goes on along the minus strand of JBAQGU010001189.1, from coordinate 4,651 downwards.
GATTAAAGCGGTGAAAACTCCGATTGACCCCCATTCAGAAGCGCCACCCGTCACTTTTGGCGTTGCAGCCATTTGGCTTTTGGCTACGCCTTTGGAGTGGCGTTCTGGACGCTTAATGACGGGCATGGCCTTCGCGTGAACCGCTCCAACGATCGCGTTAGGCTCAGTCGTCAGGAAGCCGAAAAGGTTATTCGTCGTTTCGCCTTCAATGACCTTCCGAACCGACGTCCACCGCGTCCAAATGCCGGCGAAAAAGGCGAGCGGGCGGTAGCCCTTTCCTGGAAAATTGATCACGCCCCCGGATCCGTCCTGTGTGGGCGCGCGCAGGGATGCATCGACTGCCACGCCGGTGAGTTGCGTCATGTGGCGCGCTGGTTGGCCGAGCGCGGGATCGACTCAATGAGGCGACGCGTATAGGGGTGCTGAGGCTCGCCGATGACCCTCTCCGTCGACCCCTCCTCGACGATCTCGCCGAGATAGAGGACATAGATGCGGTCGGCGATCTGGCGGACGACAGCAAGATCGTGCGTGATGAAGAGAAATGACAGCCCGTGCTCAGCCTGCAGGCGCTTGAAGAGGTTGAGCACCTGCGCCTGGACAGAGACGTCGAGGGCCGATACCGGTTCGTCGCAGACAAGGATCTTCGGTTTGACGGCAAGCACGCGCGCGATGGCCACCCGCTGGCGCTCGCCGCCCGAGAGCGACGACGGACGGCGCGTGGCGTACGCGGCGGACAAGCCGACATCCGCCAGCAGCGCCGCAACCCGTTCCGGCGTAGCCGGGCTGGTGGAGCCCGCCGAGGCGCCGAGCGCCTCGCTCATCGCCTGCCCGACGCTGTGCCTCGGATTGAGCGTGGAATACGGATCCTGGAAGACCATCTGGATTGTCCGCCGAACGCGGGCGCGGTCAGCTTTCGCCATGGCGCCGAAATCCGCCGCCGGTATGCCGTCGATGCAGATGTCGCCGGCGGTCGGCGTTTCAAGGCCGACGAGGCAGCGCCCAATAGTGGTCTTGCCCGAGCCGGATTCGCCGACGAGGCCGACGCTCTCTCCATGCATGATGCGCAGCGATACGTCCTTTACCGCGCGGATAGGATAGCCTCGCCGCCCGACGAACGTCTTGACGAGCGCGTCGATGCGGACGAGCGCCTCTTCGGTTTCGCCTCGGCGCGGCGTTATCGGCGCCGCCGAGAGAGCCGCCGTGCGCATAGCATCGAGTTCGCCCTGAATCTCGTCCTGGCGGATGCATGCGGTGAACCGGCTCGAATTGCGAGGCGCCAGCGGCGGCTTGCCGGCGCGGCAAATCTGCTTCGCCCAGTCGCAGCGGTCGGCGAAACCGCAGCTGTCGACGACTTGGGCCGCGCGCGGCACGGAGCCCCGAATCGAGACGAGCCGAGTCACGCGAACCTCGGCCGGCGGTTCCGACAGCAGAAGTCCCAAGGTGTAAGGATGGAAAGGCTGACGCTCGACGGCTGCGGCGTCGCCGACTTCGAGCAGCGATCCGGCGTAAAGCACATAGATCCGTTGGCAGGTCGAGAACGCGAGCCGCAGGTTGTGGGTAATGAGAATGAGACTCATGTGTCGCTCGCGCTGGACACGACGCAGGAGCGTGATGATCTCCGCTTGGGTCGTTACGTCGAGCGCCGTCGAGGGCTCATCGGCGATCAGAAGCTCCGGGTCGCGAGCAAGAGCAGCGGCAAGTGCAATGCGCTGACACGTGCCGCCCGACAGCTGGAATGGCATGCGGCGGGCTATGTCCTCGTCAGCGATGCCGACTTCCGCGAGGCGGCGTTTCACCTCCGCCGCGCGCGAGGCGCGCGAGGCGAATTCGGGCCGGCCGCGCAGCATCTCGTCAATGTGGTCGCCGCTTCGCATGAGCGGATTCAGCATCGTGAAAGGATCCTGCATAACCATCGACACGCGAAACCCACGAATCTTGCGGAGTTCGCTCTCGGCAAGCCGCATCAAGGAGATCCCGTCGAGTACGACGTCGCCTGTGGCACTTATGCCCCGCGGCAATATGCCGGCGATCGCTCGCGCGGTGAGCGATTTCCCGGACCCGGATTCGCCTACGATCGCAATGGTCTGGCCCCGCTCGACGACGATGTTCAGGGACGTCGCAATGGGCACGACGCCGTGCGAGATAGATAGCCCCTCCACGTTGAGGAGCGGACGCGTCTTACCCCCGCTCTTCTCGACTGTGTTCACTTTGCGAACCACTCGAACAGGCAGTCGCCGATCAGGTTCATGCTGACCGCGGTCAGCATGATCATTGCCGCGGGCAGGAGCAGCGCAACCGGATTGGAGAAGAGGATATTGCGGTTCTCGAAGACCATGCGACCCCAATCAGGCGCCCCAGGTTCAACGCCGAGGCCAAGGAACGATAGCCCAGCGAGACTGACCAAGGCGAAGGCGAAGTCGAGGGCGACGTAGGCAAGGATAATCGTTAGTACATTCGGGAGAATGTGTATGAACAGGATGCGCGTCTTCGAGATGCCGAGCGTGCGTGCCGCATCAATATAGGGAAGCGGCCGCTGCTCGAGGACCGCGCTCCTTACGATGCGCGTGTCAGGGCCGGTGAAAAGGACGATCAGAACGACGACGGCGGTCCAGTACCCGCCCCCTAACACGCCGACGACAACGATCGCGACGAGGGTTCCCGGTAACGCGAACATGAAATCCACCCAGCGCATGATTGCCGAATCGACTAGGCCGCCGAGATAGCCCGAAACAAGGCCAAGCAAGGTTGCCATCGCGAAAGCGCCAGCGGCGACAACGACCGGGCCCACCAGGGCTGTCCTCGCCCCGTAGATCACGCGCGACAGGATATCGCGGCCAAGAAGATCCGTGCCCGCGATGTGAGAGGCGGAAGGCGGCGTATCGCCAATTCTGAGCCTCTGGAGGAAAGGCGAATCGGGGCTGACTTTATCCCCGAGGACGGCGCAGACCACCACCACCGTCAAAATCAGCGCGGCAATGAGAACGACGATCGGAATGCGCCATGGCAGCTTCGTTCCCCGCGTCTCGCCGCTGGCCGGGCTGCTCATGACTCGACTCTGCCGAAACGTACGCGCGGATCGATCAGCGTATAGATCACGTCGATCGTGAGGTTGACCAGCACGACGAAGACAGAGAAGACCAGGGTGGCGCCTTGGATTGTCGGGATGTCGCGATTCTGGACTGCATCGACGGTTAAAGCGCCGAGACCCGGCAAGGAAAAGGTGACCTCGATGTAGATCGCGCCGGCGACGATCCCGACGACGATGAGCCCTGCGGCCGTGACCACGGGGATGAGGGCGTTCCTGAGGACGTAAGCGAATGTAATTCGCGGCGAACTCAGCCCGCGCGCCCGCGCAAAGATGACGTAGTCTCTGTCCAGCTCCTCGATCATCGCCGCGCGCGTAATCTTGACGACGATCGCCACGACCGAGAGCGCAAGCGCAAGCGCGGGAAGTGTCAGGTGCCAGGCACGGTCGAGGAATCCCGTTCCCGGTCCGAAGATGGGGAACCACTGGAGGACAGCGCCGAAGACATAGAGAAGGAAAAGGCCTGTGACGAAGGCCGGAGAACTGACGCCGAGAACCCCGAAGGTGACGACCGCCCGGTCGATTGACGTGCCGCGGTGGAAGGCGGCGACCGCCCCGAGAAGGACGCCGAGGCCGAGAACGAGCACGGTGCTCATCAGGCTCAGGAAGATGGTTACGCCGAGCCGATCCGCGATGATGCTCGTCACCGCCCGGTTGCCCTGAATGGAAACGCCAAGGTCGCCTTGGGCGACCTGCGTCAGCCACTTGCCATATTGCACCAAAAATGGATCGTTCAAGTGGTAACGCTCGCGGATGGCTGCGAGCGTTGCCGGGTCTGACGCGTGCGCGCCGAGCAGGGAGCGAACCGGGTCGCCGGGCGCGATGTGGACTAGCGAAAAGACGGCGAAGGAGATTATGAGAAGGAGCGGGATCGCCACAGCGAACCGCCGCATAACGAAAGCGAAGACGCTCGAGCCCGTCACCGGGGCAATCTCAGACACCCGTCGAACCGGCCGATCGTGCGGCGCGACGCGTCGAGTTGGCGGTCGCGCTCGCGGACGCCATGCCCCCTGGGCGCATTTGCGACCACCTTCGACCCGACGGCCCGTTGAATGGTCCGCATTGTGCTCTTGCGCTTGGCCGGAGCGGAGTACATCGGTCCCCTTCGGCGTAGATCAACATGTAGCGTCGCCAAGTGGCCCAGCGAGCCGTTACTTGAGGCCGATTCCCAACGCCCATGGAACACTGTACCAGAAGGCGGTGTATCCGGTGAGCTTGTACTTGTTGTTGATCGCCATCGCCGAATGTGGCCAGAAGATCGGTACGAGCGCGACGTCTTCGTTGGCGATCCGGAACACGTTCTTCAGCGCGACAGCGCGCGCCTCGGAATCGGCTTTCTCATTGGCGGTCTTCAGGAAGTCATCGACACTTGCGTTCTTGAAGTTCGAGCCGTTCATCCCGTCGTTCGCAGCGTTCGCACTCGAGAAGAAGAGGTTGGGATAGTTAGCCGGGTCGGCGAAGTCCGGATAATACGCCATTATTTGCATACCAAGTGGGTGTTTCTTACCTGTAGGAAGATCCTCGTGTAGAAAGTACTGGGCGAGCCAGGCGTTGTTATCCATCGGG
>JBAQGU010001188.1:0-1968 GCA_049287975.1 Roseiarcus sp. | reverse complement strand
AACGTGAAGCAAACCAACCCATGCCCGTGTCACAGAATTAGTCGTGTCTCAGCCGAAGGGCGCAGTCCACTTTGGTGATCAGCGCCCGCGAGCGTTGCCGGCGCGCCAAGTCACAGACACCCCCGCAGCCCCTCCGCATAAGCCGCCCGATCCTCCGCCGTATTCACCTCCGTGCTCGCCACCACCAGCAGATCGTCGAGACCCGCTCCCGGCGCGAGCCGTGAGACCGGCAGGCCCGCGATGATGCCCCGCCGCGCCAACGCCTCGACGAGTTCCGCCGCGGGCCGCGGAGTGCGGATCGTGAATTCGTTGAAGAAGTTCGCATTGAGCACGCTGACGCCGGCAACGGCGCCGAGCCTGTCCGCGAGATCGACCGCATTCGCGTGGTTGACGCGCGCGAGCCGGCTCAGCCCGGTCTGGCCGAGCAGGGTCAGGTGGATCGAGAACGCGAGCGCGCAGAGGCCGGAATTGGTGCAGATGTTGCTCGTCGCCTTCGCGCGGCGAATATGCTGCTCTCGCGTCGACAGCGTCAGCACAAACCCGCGTCGGCCCTCGGCGTCGACCGTTTCGCCGGCGAGGCGTCCCGGCATCTGCCGGACGAATTTGGCCTGGGTCGCGAACAGTCCGACATAGGGACCGCCGAAGTTCAATGCATTGCCGATCGACTGGCCCTCGCCGACGGCGATGTCGGCGCCCATTTCGCCCGGAGCGCGCACTGCGCCGAGCGAAACGGCCTCGGTGAAGACCGCGATCAGCAGCGCGCCCTTGGCGTGGGCGGCAGCCGCGATCGGACGCAAATCCCGTAAGTTGCCGAAGAAGTCGGGGTTCTGTACGATCACGCAGCTCGTCGCGTCGTCGATCCCAGCGGCTATGTCCTCGCCGGCCTCCGCATCGAGAGGCGGGCGCACGATGCTGTCGCCCGACATGTCCGCGAGCGTCGCCGCGACATCGGCGTATTGCGGATGCAGGCCGCCGGAGAGCACCGCCTTTTTGCGTCGCGTCAGCCGATGCGCCATCAGCATCGCCTCGCCGCAGGCGGTCGAGCCGTCGTACATCGAGGCGTTGGCGACTTCCATGCCCGTCAACGCCGCGACCTGGGTCTGGAATTCGAACAGCACCTGCAAGGTGCCTTGCGCGATTTCCGGCTGATAGGGGGTGTAGCTGGTCAGAAATTCCGAGCGTTGGATGAGGTGATCGACGGTCGCGGGTATGTGGTGGCGATAGGCGCCGGCGCCGAGAAAGAACGGCCCGGATCCCGCCGCGACGTTGCGCGCGGCCATCGCACCGAGCGTGCGCTCGACGCTGATTTCGCTGGCGCGCAAAGGCATTTCGAGCAGGCCGGCCAGACGTTTCTCGGCGGGAATGTCGGCGAACAGCGCGTCTATGTCCGCGACGCCGATTCGGGACAGCATGAGCCGTCGATCGACGTCGTCGAGGGGCAGATAGCGCATGAGCCCGCCTCAGGCGATGGTTTTCAGGTATTCGGCGTAGGCGGCCTCGTCCATCAGGCCGTCGACCTCGCTCGGATCACTGAGCTCGAGCTGAAACAGCCAGCCGCGACCCTGCGCGTCTTGGTTGATGAGGGTGGTCTCTTTCTGCACCGGGTCGTTGACGGCGACGACTTCGCCGCTGGCCGGCGAATAGATGTCGCTCGCCGCCTTGACGCTCTCGACCACCGCCGCCGCGGCGCCTTTGTCGAATTTCGCGCCGACCTTCGGCAGCTCGACGAACACGACGTCGCCCAGTTGCTGCTGCGCGTAGTCGCTGATGCCGACCGTGGCGACCGCGCCTTCGACGCGGACGTATTCGTGATCCTTGGTAAAGCGCATCGGCGTTGCTCCTTCGGCTGCGGGCGGCGGTCAGCCGCGGTAATAGGCGTGGGGGTGAAAGGGCAGGGCGTCGACCGAGGCGGGCAGCGGCTTGCCGCGGACGACGAGGCCGACGGGGGCGCCGATTTCCGCGTGATCA
>JBAQGU010001187.1:0-7808 GCA_049287975.1 Roseiarcus sp. | reverse complement strand
CGGCGCGGCTGATCCGTGCGGGGCTGGCGGACGAGGTCGCGCTGCTGACGGCGACCAAGCCGTTGGCGCGGCCCGGCCTGCCGGCGCTCCCTCCGGACGCCTACGCCGAGCTGGAGGACGCCTCCCGTTGGGCGGAAGGCGAGACGGCCGTGTATGGGTCCGACGAGATGCAGCGCTGGGAGCGGCTCGACTGACCCGCGGCGGGTAAACCGCCACGGCGCTGCGGAAAAAGCGGCGTTCCGTTGGCAAGCCGAGCGAACCCAGCTTATTGTTTAAAATGAACTCAGCAGGGAGAAGACTCAACGATGTTTACGGGAATTATCAGCGACGTCGGCGAAGTCACTGAGATTACCCAGCAAGGCGAGCGCAGCCGTCTCATGCTCGCCAGCGCCTACGACCCCGGTTCGATCGCTCTCGGCGCTTCGATCGCGATATCGGGCGTGTGTCTGACGGTCGTCGAGGCGGCGCCCCGGAATTCCGGCACACGCCTGACCTTCGACGTCGGCGCGGAGACCCTCGCGGTGACGACGCTGGGAAGCCTGCACGCGGGCGACAAGGTCAACCTGGAGCGCGCGCTGCGAATGGGCGACGAACTGGGCGGCCATATCGTCAGCGGACATGTCGACGGCATCGCGGAGATCCGTTCGCGTCGCGACTTCGACGGCATGGCGCATTTCCGATTTCATGTCCCCTCAGCGCTCGCCAGATTCATCGCGACCAAGGGCTCGGTCGCGCTGGAAGGGACCTCGCTGACGGTCAATGCCGTCGAGGGCGAGGATTTCGAGGTTCTGCTGATCCCGCACACGCTTGCGGTCACCGCTTGGGGCGGGCGGAAGACCGGCGATCGGGTCAATATCGAGGTCGATCAGATGGCGCGCTACGCCGCACGGCTGATCGAGACGGGCGCCGCGGCCAAGCGGTGAGTTTCAGCGCCGAAGCCGACTCGCGCGAGTCCTCGAGAAAAGACAAAACGAAAATGCTTGACAATATCTATTTCCGCATCTATATGGAGCTATCGAAATTCGGCCGGATCCCATTCTGTCTCGAGCGATTTGTCGCTTTAGCTGACGCGTTCCTTCCAAAAATCGTTAGTGACGACGCTTCCGCCGAAGCGGATGCGCGTCACTATTCTCGTATCTAAAAGAGATCGACATGGCTATCGGTACAGTTAAATGGTATAATGCACAGAAGGGCTTTGGGTTCATTCAGCCCGACGACGGCAGCAAGGACGCGTTCGTTCATGTCAGCGCAATCGAGCGCGCCGGAATGAATGACCTGCGCGAAGGTCAGAAGATCAGTTTCGAGCTGATCAAGGACTCTCGCACCGGCAAGGTTTCCGCCGACAAGCTCCAGGCCGTTTGAGCAGAGAGCGCAATCCAGTGACCCGCGACCGCGGATGAACCGGCGCCGGACCGAGGATTGCGTTCCGCTCTGATGGCAGTGGAAGGGTCAGGATCGCTCCTGGCCCTTTTTATTCGCCCGGGCAGGAAATTTTACCATGACTATGACGCGCCCCAAATTCGCGATCGGTCAACTCGTCGACTTCGACAATCGCAACACGTCGACCCGTAAGCCCATGGGTCCTTATGAGGTCGTCAGGGTGTTGCCGATGGAGGACGGAAGTTGGCGATCCTACCGGATCAAGAGCGTGGCCGAACCCTTCGAGCGCATCGCGAAGGAATATGAGATCGCTGCGATCGACCGGGAAAACGCTGCTAAAACCGCTTGACTGCGGGGCGTTCGGTCCGCGGCGCACGGGCCGAGACCGCCTCCGAGCGGGACGGATGCGCCGCGCGATTTCCTGCGGGCGCCGAACAACGGACGCTACAGCCGAGCGGTGGATCGCCCGGTCTCGCGGCGCTAGAAGCCTACCGAAGGGACTTGTCATGCAATATCTCGGGCGCATCGCCGGCGAGGGCGTCTTGACCTGCAATGGGGAGACGGTCGCGCGCGTCGCCTATGACTTTGAAGGGTTCGCCCGCCCTGGCGGCCAGCTCATGAGTTCGGGTGAGATCGAAGCGCCCGCGGTGCACCTGCAGGCGGTGTTCGGGCGGCCGGGCATACAACTCCTCACCGACGACGGCCGACTGCTCGATTTGAAATTTTCGCAAAAAGCGCTGAGCGCCCGGAGCGGCGTCGCTCTTGTCGAGGTTTCTGGCGACCTCCCGAAGACCCGAGAAAACTGGCGCCATTGACAGGGAGCGCGGTCAGGGAGTGTCAGCGACCGCGTCTACTACCGCGTTCCGTCCCCCGCGTCGGTTCATCCGCGGGCGGAAGTTCGGTCGGTTTTGGGCAAGAGGTAGATGTAGCGCGCGCCGCGTTTGACCGATTCGCTCAGCTCCGGCTCGAAATCATCCGTCGGCAGGGCGAGTTCGCTGGCGACGGCCGCCAAGCCGATGTCTCGATAAATGCGCGCCATCAGTCGGCTAGGGCGCGCGGAATCAAATGTCGTTCGCGGACCCACAGGTCCCGCCATGTCGGGGAATTGCGCCATCGCTCGCTTCTCGGGGAGACTGGACGCGACGCTACGAATGACGAAATCTACTCAATCAGCTTGATTGAGTCGGAACGCGACGTCAACTACAAAAATGTGATTCCGTAAGGGAATGCTAGGCTCACCGCGTTTTCGCTCGCGGCGGCGGCGTTTCATCGGATGAGCCCGACGCCGACCCACGACCCCTTGCATAAAAGAAGTCGGCCCTGGTTCGATCGGGGCAAATCAGGAAGCGGCGCCGGCCTATGTTCCACACTCCGACGAAGATCACACCGGCGCGCCATCATAGGGCTCTATGTCGTTCTCTGGAATCTCGGGCAGTGCGGCCTCGTCCCTCGTTGCCGCGGTGTTTTTTGAAGAAGGGGCCGTCGCTTTCATCCTGACCCCGCGCTGACCGCCGTTCGTGAACTCGACGCCCGCCGCCTCGAGGGCACGGCGCACCGCCAGCATATCGTCCGCGAGCTCCTGGGCGCCATCACCGGTTTCCATTCGGCGCAGCGTCGGAACAGAGACGTCCGCCAGCCGCGCCATTTCTTCTAGTCCGAGCCCCGCCAGAGATCTTCCCGCTGCGATCTGACGCCCCGTAATTTGATCGCTTTCGTTCATCGTGATGGATGCCGCCTGAAATCGGATCGATGCATCCGAAGGCTATCATCGAGGAAGGGATCGATCAAACGCGCGCGCGATTCGAATAAACCAGGGAATGCCAATTTTTTTCGTGGCGGGTGAGACTTTTCGCTTGCAAGCGGTCAAAAGTTTTCGTAAAACGATTTACGTAAATCGTTTTACAGGGGACAGCGTGTTCGCCATGAGCGAAAAGGCGGTTTCGATCAATGATGTGGCAAAGATGGCGGGCGTCTCGCCGGCGACGGTTTCGAATGCCCTGACCGGCCGGAAGAAGGTCAGCGCCGAGCTTGCCGGAAAAGTCGAGGCCGCCGTGAGAGCGCTGGATTATCGCGCGGACCCTCTGGCCTCGATGCTGCGCTCGGGTGACGCAAGAATTGTCGCCGTGCTCGTTCCCGACCTCGATAATCCGTTCTTCACTTCCATTGTGTCAGCAGTCGAGCAGTGCGTGGGCGAGGACAGCTACGAGGTGATCGTGGCCAGCTCCCACGGCGAAGAGTCGGCGGAACGGACCAAATTGAAGGCGATTCTCGCATGGCGTCCGGCTGGTCTCATCGTCGTTCCGTGCGCTGACCAGTTTTCGGGCGGGGACATCATCGAGGCCTCGGAAACTCCCTATGTCATTGCGGATCGTGTCGCCGGCCAGCCGAGCGCGGACACCGTCTCGATCGACAACGAAGAGGCTGGCGCCGTTGGCGCGCGACACCTGATTGAACTGGGTCATCGACATATCTTGATCGCCGCTTCCTCGCTGGCGCTCGCCAATATCCGGCAGCGGTGCGCGGGCGCGGGCGAAGCGCTGCGCTCGCTCGGCCTGCCCGAACCGGCCGTTGTCGAGCTAGGCCTCAGCATGGACGTGGCCTCTTCGCGGCTCTCCGAGTGGTTTGACCGGAATCGGGCGCCGACCGCCATTCAGGCGCTGACCAATTTCACAACCCTGACCGTTCTGACGACGATGGCCGAGCGCGGTCTTCGCCCGCCAGACGATATCTCGCTGATCGGCTTCGACGACTATGCGTGGATGAGCGCTCGGGCCACGCCCCTGACCGCGATTCGCCAGCCGGTTCGCGAGATGGGGCAGTTGCTCTGGGAGAGGCTGAGCGCGAGGATCAGGGGTGACCGGTCGCCCGCGGTCCATGTCAAGCTTCCCTGCGAAATTTGCGTTAGGGCCTCGACCGCCCTCTCGGGCCTACGGCCAGTGAACCCTCGCCAGGGAAACGCGGCCGCCCGAGCCGGAAGACGAGCGTCGGGATAGCGCTGGAGAACAACCGGAATGCTGGCCGTTTGTGCGGCCAGGATGACAGGGTCGCATGACCCACAACCCACCCCAAAGGGAGGAAATGATGAGCATAGACAGAATGAAACGCGCATTTCTCGCTGGCGTTTTCAGCCTCGCCTTGACCGGCGCCGCTGGCGTGGCCCATGCCTCGCCCGACAACCCTGTCATCGGCGTTGTCGTGAAGATCGGCGGCATCCCCTGGTTCAACGCCATGGACGCCGGCATCAAGAAGAAGGCTCAGGAGCTTGGCGTGAAGGCCTTCATGATCGGCCCGACCAGCGCCGATCCGGCGCTTCAGGTTCGCGCTATCGAGGATCTGATCGCGCAGAAGGTCGACGTCATCGGCGTCGTGCCGAACGACGCAGAAGTGCTGGAGCCGGTGCTCGAGCGCGCGCGCGCCGCGGGCATAAAGGTGATCACTCACGAGTCTCCCAAGCAGAAGAACGCCGACTACGACTTCGAGCTCGCCTCGGCCAAGGGCTTTGGCGAGGCTTATGGCAAGCGGCTGGTCGAGGCGCTCGGCGGCAAGGGCGAATATGCCGTCTTCGTCGGCTCGCTGACGGTGCCGCTGCACAATGCCTGGGCCGACGCGGCCATCGCCTACATCAAAGCCAATGCGCCCGATATGAAGCTTGTCGGCGATCGCTACGGGGTGGCGGAGAACGTCGACCAGTCGCGCAGCACCGCGCTAGATCTCATGCGCGCCAATCCGGATCTCAAGGGTTTTCTCGCATTCGGCAGCCAGGGTCCGATCGGCGCCGCGCGAGCGGTCGCGGAGAAGCATCTCGAAGGCAAAGTCCTCGTCATGGGTCCGTTCTCGCCCGGCCAGGGCAAGAAGCTCGTCCATGACGGCGTGCTGACGGGGGGGTTCATGTGGAATCCCGAGCTTGCCGGTGAGATCTTCGTGACGATCGGAACCATGGTGTCCAAGGGCGAACCGATCAAGGACGGGACCGACATTCCTGGCCTCGGGGTAGTCCATCCGGACGGCCACAATCTCATCGTCAACAATCTAGTCAATCTCAACAAGGATACGATCGACGACCTCGCGAAGATGGGTCTCTGACTTCGGGTCTTTGCCGCCTGCCCGGCTCGCCGCCGGGCAGGTCCTCCTTCCGGACATTTGCCGAGCGTAAGACGATGTCTGATCCGCAACGTACGATGGCGAGCGACGCGCCGGCGCCCGGCGTTCCCTTGCTCCATGTCGAGCACGTCTCCAAGCAGTTCGGTGGAGTCAGGGCGCTCGACGACGTCAAGTTCGACGTGATGACCGGCGAAGTGCTCTGTCTCGCCGGCGAAAACGGCTGCGGCAAGAGCACGCTGATCAAGATCATCACCGGCGTCTACCTGCCGGAGCCCGGCGCCGAGATGCGCTTCCAAGGTCGCCCGATCGAAGGCTTGAGCCCGGCGATCGCGCGAGATCTGGGCATCCAGGTCATCTGGCAGGATCTCGCCTTGTTCGCGGAACTGTCGGTTTTGGAAAACATCGGCTTCGAGCGCAACCTCGGGGCCCGGCCCCGGCTCATCGACTATCGCGCCATGCGCGCCGACTCCGAGCGAATCTTGAAGCGGCTCGGAGTCATGCTCGACCTCGACGCACCTTTGCGCAGTCTGCCGATCGCCCAGCGCCAGATCGTCGCGGTCGCGCGCGCTCTCGTAACGAAGGCGAGGCTGGTGTTCATGGACGAGCCGACGGCATCGCTCAGTCATGCCGAGACCGAAGCGCTTCTCACGATCGTGCGCCGGCTTTCGGCCGAAGGCATCGCGGTCGTGTTCGTCAGCCACCGCCTCGCAGAGGTGCTCGAAGTTTGCAGCCGGGTGACGGTTCTCCGCGATGGTCAGCTCGTGGGCACGTTTCCGACCAAGGGCATGACCCAGACGCGGCTGACCGAACTCATGACGGGAAAGACTTTCGACTACGCCGTCAGCCGTCGTGACCTCTCGGCCCATCGGCCGGTGCTGGAGATCGACGGCCTGTCCCGCGCCAATCAATATGAGGACGTGTCGCTGACGGTCCGCGAAGGCGAGATCGTCGGGCTCACAGGTCGACTCGGGTCTGGGCGCACCGAGCTTGCGCTGAGCCTCTTCGGGATGACGCAGCCGGACCGCGGCGCCATCCGGCTCAACGGCAAGCCCGTCCATTTCGCGAGCAACCGCGACGCGATCCGCGCGGGGGTCGGCTACGTCTCGGAGGACCGGCTGACCCTCGGGCTCATCCAGCCGCAATCAATCGAAGACAATGCGGTGATCGCCGTTCTCGACAGCCTGCTCGATCCGAAGCCGCTCATCTCTTTGAAGCTGAGGGATTCTCTGGTCAGCAAATGGATCGCCGATCTCGGCGTCAAGATCGGCAGGCCCTCCAACGCCATCTCGACCCTGTCGGGTGGCAACCAGCAGAAAGTCGTGCTGGCCAAGTGGCTCGCGACAAAGCCGCGTCTCCTGATCCTCGACTCGCCGACCGTCGGTGTCGACGTCGGCGCGCGGGCCGGAATTTTCGCCATCGTGCGCAAGCTCGCCGAAGCCGGCATGGCGATCCTGCTGATCTCCGATGAGATCCCGGAAGTCTATTTCAACGCGGACGTCGTCCTGCACATGCGCGACGGCCGCATCGTCGGTCAGTACCGGCCGCAGGACGTCGTAATCGACGCAATCGAGGAGGCCGTCCATGCGTAGTCTGGGCATTGGCGCGACGGAACGCTGGCTGATCGTCGTGATGCTGCTGATGGGCGTCGGCCTCAGCCTGTTCACCTCGACGTTTCTCACCTTGCCGAACCTGTTCGACCTCCTCAACGCGAGTTCGGTCAATATCATCTTCGGCGTGGGCCTGCTCGTGGTGCTGATCGCGGGCGGCATCGACATCTCGTTCGCCGTCGCCGCATCGGTCGTCCAGTACCTGACGGCGTTGACGCTCGGATGGATCGGTGGGGGAAACTGGGCGCTGGGCCTCATCCTCGCCGGCGGTTTCGGCGCGGCGCTCGGATGCTTCAACGCCTTCTGGATCTACCAGTTCCGCATCGTCTCCATCGTCGTGACGATCGCAACCTACAATCTCTTCTTCGGCCTCCTGATGTTCTTCTCCAGCGGCGTCTCGCTCTACGACCTGCCGGACTGGCTGACCACACGCATCGCGATCGTCAGCGTCGATACGGCGAACGGGCGCGCCGATCTCACGATCCTCGTCGTCGCGATGATCGCCTGCGTCGCCGCGACGTGGCTGCTGCTGCGACGGACGAGCACCGGCCGTCAGCTCTACGCGATGGGGGACAACATGGAGGGCGCGCGCCGAATCGGCGTCAGTCTGGGAGCGATGCACTATCTCGCGTTCGGCTGGCTGGGACTCATGGCGGGCATCGCCGGGCTCATGCAGGCTCATTACGCGCAGGAGGTCGTTCCGAACGCGCTCTACGGACG
>JBAQGU010001186.1:0-4502 GCA_049287975.1 Roseiarcus sp. | reverse complement strand
CTTCGCGGCTCGGCGCGCGCGAGATTGGGAAGCTGGGCCGCGGCGCCGGTCGCGAGCGCGGCGGCCAGAAATGAGCGCCGGTCGGCTCTGGCAAGGGGCAATGCTGCGTCTCCTCGGGCTATCGGCTCGAATCGCGCCCTGCGCGAATTCCATTCAATAGGGCATTGCGGCGTCCCGCAACAGCCGCCTCAATGTTGGGTCAAAAGCGCGAGCCGCGCTTTCAAAACCGCCGAGAAGGCCTGTTCGTCCTCGATGTGCGGGATATGACCGACGTCGGCGATCGTCTCCAGCGTCGAACCCCGAATCAGCGTGTGCAGCCGCTCGCCCTGGAGCAGCGGCGTGACGCTGTCGCGCGCGCCCCAGATCAAGGCGGTCCGCGTCGTGAGCCCAGCGAAATTGGCGGGCGTCGCGCTGATCGCGCGCGTTTCCGGCAACAGCAGGTTGGGCAGCCATCGCGCATAGGCCTCGGTGGCGCCTTCGCAAGCGAACGGAGCGGTCAGGATTTCGGCCAGCGCGGTCGTCGCCGCCTCCTTTCGGTAGAGCAGCCCGGCGAGAAGCGGGCGGGTGGCCCAGACATTCACCAACGTCGCCGACGTCAGCGCCTGCGCCACGATCGGCTGATCGAGCGCCCAGCGCAACAACGCGGGGTTCGCGGTCGGTGGGTGTTCGTCGTCGGGAAGTCCTAGCGCGGCGTCGACGAGAACCATCGCGCCGATCTGCGGTGCGGCCTCCAGCAATTCTAAAAGTACGAAATTTTGGGATTCGCGAATCAGCAAAAGTCTGATTCAGGGTTGGGATGCAGCTCTTGCCCTCCCTTGTTATCGGCCTGAAGGCCATTTGTGCGACTTTTCCCGACGCGCGAAAGGGCCGTGGCGGCAATATCGAGATCGCCGACTTCGGCCTTGCGGCGTTCTCGATGTTCTTCATGCAGAGCGCTTCGCTTCTGGCCTAACAGCGCGCGCTGGAGAAGGGCCAGGGCCGCTCCAACGGTCAGACGTTGTTCGGCATCGGCAGAATTCCCTCCGACAATTACATTCGCGACAGGCTGGACGAGGCCGACCCCGCGCTTCTGCAGCCCTGTTTCGAACGCATGGAGAGGCTGCTGGCCGAGCCTGCCATGCGGCAGGCGTTCGGTCGGCTCGGCGGCAGAACCTTGATCGCCTGGGATGGGACGCAGTATTTCTGCTCGCAAAAGCTCGGCTGTCCGAACTGTCTCACCCGCGAGCGCTCCAACGGCAAAAAAGAAAACTATCATTGCTTGCTGTCGGCCACTGTCGTGGCGCCTGGCCATTCCAAAGTCGTCCCCTTGATGCCCGAGTTCGTCGCCCGCCAGGACGGGGCTGAAAAACAGGACTGCGAACTCAGCGGGAACCTTCAGTTTATCGCGGGGATGCCGCGTTCGGCGCGCATGGGATATAACTTCCTTTTAGGGTTCAGTGAGCCCGCGCCGCGCTCGACGGGATGCGACCCAGCTCCGGCGAGAGCTCGTCGCAGCCATTGACGTCAACCGCAATCCGTATGGTTGTGGGCGAGAAAGCGAGCGCGGCGAGAAACGATCAGCCAACGCGCGACCCGCCATCGAGGCGTTCGACCGTATCGCTCGCGCCCTTATGTCTCCCTTATGTCTGACAGCCTAATCGAAATCGATCGCTTGCGAACTCCCGCCTGGAATTGCGTTTCCAGGGACCGGCTCGCACCTCGAGCTTGTCGAGTTCGGCGGGACCTGTCGTGCCGGGCAGCGCGGGAAGGTTTCGATGGCGCCATTTTCGGCGCCGGATCGGAAAAAGGATTGGCCCTGATGAATCTCGTGATCTGGCTGCCTGCCATGTTCGTGCCGGGACTCGCCGTGATGGGAATCTGCCAGGCGTTCGTGTCCGCCGGCGAAGTCATTTGAAGAAGGCATTGCAATGACCGTACTGACAATCCTTGTGACGGCCGCCGTGCTCGTCCGACCCGAGTGGTTCTGACGCGCAATCTCCATCGTTGATCATTGGCCGACGCCCGTCGTGGAAGCATCCCGAACGGGCGGAGACTTGAAAGGCTGCGTCCATGTGGCTGCTCCCTGCATTGTTGCTGGCGACGGCGATGGTCCTATCGATTCCGTTGAGCGCCTATTTCGCCTGGTTGATGGACGGCAAATATCGCGCGCCTCGCCCGCTGCGAGCGATCGAGAACCTGCTCGACACCGGTCCGCAGGACTGGAAGCAATACACGCTCACGCTGGTGGTCTCAGCGTCGCGCTGTTCGTGTTCGGCTTCGTCGTCCACTCGCTGCTACCGCTGGCGCCGCTGAATCCCCTCGGACGCGGCATGCTGGAGCCGTCGACGATCTTCAACACCGTCGCATCCTTTATGACGAATACGAATCTGCAGCACTATTCGGGCGATCAGCATCTGTCGAACTTCAGCCAGACATTCTTCATCTTGCCGAATATGTTCCTGTCCGCGTCGCTAGGGTTCTGCGCCTTTTCGGCGATCATTCGCGCGTTCCGCGGCAAGGCGACGGTCGGTAATTTCTTTGTCGATATGTGGCGCGTCTGCATGAACATCTATCTGCCGGCCGCGTTGATTTTCGGCGTCCTGCTCATTCAGCAGGGCATGCCGATGACCTATGCCAGCGCCGAGGTCGCGACGACGCTCGAACCCGGCGCGATGGGTAACGACGATAAAGGCCAAGCCAAGCCGCAAACCATCATCGTCGGCCCGGTCGCGGCAGCACTGCGCAGAACGCGCATCGCCACCTCTGCTTTTCGGCGCCTCCCGAATCGCTCGGTCGAGAAGGTCTCCTCTGCCGATCTGAGGCTGGGCGACATCGTCGTCGTTGACGAGAACCAGGTCATTTCCTGGCGACGGCGAAGTCGTCGAGGGCGTTGGGCTCGTCAACGAAGCGGCGATCACCGGGGAATCCGCGCCTGTCATTAGGCGGGCGGAGATCGCTCGGGCGTCACCGGCGGCACGACCCTGATTTCCGACCGCATCGTCATAAAGATTTAGGCCGGGCCAGGAGAATCGTTCCTCGACAAAATGATCTCGTTGGTCGAGGGCGCCCGCCGCCAAGGCGCCCCGAACGAAATCGCCCTGACGCTGGTGCTCACCGCGTTCACGCCGATCTTCATGATCGTCGTCGTGCCGCTTTGGCCGATGGCTTCGAACGCCGAGCAATATATGACCAGCTATGTCGGACTCAGCGACCCGCTGAGGAGCCTGGGAACGGATGTGCCGACGCTGGTCGCGCTGATCGTCTGCCTGATCCCGACGACTATCGGGGCGTTGCTCGCCGCAATCGGCATCGCGGGCATGGACCGCGCGCTGCAAGCAAATATCATCGCCAAGAGCGGCAAGGCGGTCGAGGTCGCCGGCGACATCGACACCGTGCTGCTCGACAAGACGGGCACGATCACTGTAGCCTCGGGCGACCTGATTCTCTGCGGGACCGACAGGCCCTGCGGGCGTTCGTCTACGAGCTGCGTCGCAAGCCGGAGAGCGATCCGAGGCGCCCCGGCGTGCTTCTCAACGAGGCCAGGGTCGGCTACCGGCTCGTCGTAGAGCCGGGCGGTCCGACAAGTCTCGGGGCTGCGAGCGTCACAGGATACGGCGGCCTTTTGCCCCGACGTTCGCAAGACGTGACGAACTTATAACCACAATCGTCGAAACCACCACTTACTTATGCCACGTTTATACGCGCGGCCAAGGTTCGGAATGGACCTATTGTGCCGTTGTAGCGCAATGTCCTAAAGACGGCGAGAAGGTCTCGCCGTGTTGTGAATGGTGAAGTCGAGCGTTCCCTACTCGGGGGCGCTCTTGGAAGGGTGGTTCTCCGCGCGCCGACAGGCGGGTCGGCGCAGGGATCTGCTCATGTCTTTCGATGCGGCGCCCCGGTCCCTCGCGATCCCGTTTCGATCGCCCCATTCCGCCTCGGACCCTTCGCGCCCATTGCCGATGGAGAGTCAGTTGTTGGATAAACATGCTTCGCAGATCGAAGTCGCCTGCGATCCATTACGTTTCACGCTGGGCCGCGATCATGACGGCCTTTGGATCGTTCAGGAGGCCCATGGCCTTTGCGGAGGACTTTTCATCAGCGAAAACGCCGCGACCCGCTACGCGAAGTTCGAGAGCGCCGGCCGCGGCAGCGTCATACGCGTCATCCCCGATCCCATCGAATTGAACTGCTCGACCTGAGAGCCGACTCGGCCACGCGGGCAATCCGTCAAATGCGTTGCGGGGCAGAGACGACGGCCGTACAAATCTCCGAAATTGAATTGCTTCGGTTTGCGCGACTGGCGGCGGACGAAAACGCCGCCAGCACCCGAACCGCGCCATGCGTGGATCGCTGTATCGCGGTACGAGTTGGAGAGCACTCTTCCAAGCCCTGCATAGGACGACAAATCATGACGATCGTCGGCTGGTTGGATATCGCCTTGGTCCTGGCTCTCGTGGTCGACGCCGCCTACCCACTCGGAAGCTTCATCGCCGACCTCTTCGAGGGAAGGCGCACCTTCCTGT
>JBAQGU010001185.1:0-2795 GCA_049287975.1 Roseiarcus sp. | reverse complement strand
GGTCGCCACGGGCATCAGCCCGGGCAAGATGATGTTCCTGCTGGTCTGGTTCTATGGTTGCGTCACAATCGAAAAGATCCATCCGCTCGAGGGCGGCTACCTCCGCCGTAAAGTGCGGCTGGACCGACGGCCGGGCTTTCCGGTCGTAAACCCGCTTCTATTCTATCCCAAGTATGCTCTCGAGCTGATCGCCAAGCACGTCGCCATGGGCCGCATCGTCTGGCGGATGAGCGCGGTTCGCAGAGCGTTGAAGCGCGATCCCAAGGCGCGAGACTACGTGGACGAGGCGCTGACGGCGGTGACGGACTCCGACCTCGACGATCTGGAAATGTTCAACGTGACCACCTCCGCCCGCGCCGCCGCCGACAAAGCCAAGCGGCATTTGACGCCGGTGTGAGCGGCCGGCGAATGTCCGTTTGGGTCCGCGCCGAATCGCCCTCGAATCCGGCGGATGTTCAATAAGCGGTCAGGCACGATCGGGTCGGCAGACTGATCGGAAAGGACGATTTTGCGGCGCAGGCCACCCAAGTGTTCCTCCATTTGGGGACGGCTTTGCAATCGGTCGGCTGCTCTGCGAGCGATCTCGTGAAGCTGACCGTATTCCTTCGCGACATGAGCGAATCAGACCCGCTAAGCGCCGAGCGCCGCCCGGATTTTCGCCGCCGCCGGCTCGAGCTGGTTCGCCGGTGCGACCGGGCCGCCCGGGGGGCGCAACTGCACGCCGGTCCAGCGTGGCAGGATGTGGAAATGCAGATGGAACACGACCTGTCCGCCCGCGCTCTCGTTGAACTGCATCACCGAAATCCCTTCCGCCGCCATGCCTTTCATTGCCGCCTGGGCGAGCCGTTGCACGCTCGGCATCAACCGGGCGAGCGCATCGGGCGAGATGTCGAAGATGTTCCGCGCCGGCGCCTTGGGGATGATCAGCGCATGGCCGTCGGCGCGCGGCATGATGTCCATGAAGGCGAGGCTGACTTCGTCCTCGAACAGCCGCACGCAGGGCGCCTCGCCGCGCAAGATCTTGGCGAATATGTTGTTGGGGTTGTAGGCGGCCGTCACGCTTCTCTCCTTCAGCTCTTGGCGGGTTCGTCCTGCTTTCGGAACGGCAGGCCGGCTTCGTAATCGCCGATCATCTCGTCGACCGCCGCGCGTTCGCGGGTCAGATAATCCGCGATCGCCCTGGCGAAGCGCGAGTCCGCGAATTCGTGCGCCGAATGCGTCGCGACCGGCCGATAGCCGCGCGCGAGCTTGTGCTCGCCCTGCGCGCCGGCCTCGACGCGCTTGTAACCATGCTGGATCGCGTATTCGATCGCCTGATAATAGCAGACCTCGAAATGCAGGAACGGCCGCTCCTCGATCGAGCCCCAGTTGCGGCCATAGATCGCGTCGTCGCCGAGGAAGTTGATCGCGCCGGCGATATGGCGGCCGCCCCGCCGCGCCATCACGAGCAGCACGCGCTCGGCCATCGTCGCGCCGATGCGGTCGAAGAAATTGCGGGTCAGATAGGGGCGGCCCCATTTACGCGAGCCGGTGTCCATGTAGAAGGCGAAGAACGAGTCCCAGTGCCTGGGTTTTATCTCAGCGCCGGTCAAGAGGTCGATCGTGACGTCGTCGCCCAGCGCGTCGCGCCGCTCGCGCTTGATGACTTTGCGCTTGCGCGAGGCGAGCGCGGCGAGGAAGGCGTCGAAATCGGCATAACCTTCGTTGAGGAAGTGGAACTGCTCGCCGGCGCGCAACGCGAAGCCGGCGCGGGTCAGGGCCAGCGTATCGGGCTCGGTAGCGAAAGTGACGTGGATCGATGAGGCGCCGATCGCCTTGCGCAAGCCGCGCAGCGCCGCGATCAGTGCGTCCCGCGCGCCCTCGGGCGCGTCTCGGGCGACCAGCAGGCGCCGGCCCGTGACGGGCGTGAAGGGCGCCGCGACCTGAATCTTCGGATAATAGCGCCCGCCCGCGTGTTCATAGGCCTGCGCCCAGCTGTGGTCGAAGACATATTCGCCCATGCTGTGAGACTTCAGGTATGTCGGCGCCGCCGCGACGAGGCGGCCCGCTTCGTCCTCGACGAGCACATGCGCGGGCGTCCAGCCGGTGCGGCCGCCGACCGATTTGGATTGTTCAAGCGCGAGCAGAAAGGCGTGAGAAATGAACGGATTGTGCCGCTCGCCCGCCGCTTCGGCCTCCGTCGGTCCCGGCGGATTGGCGCAGGCATCCCACGCTCGCGCGTCGATCGAAGCGATAGATTCGACATAGCGGGCCGTGAACCGGGCAAGGGGCATGAGCGGACGTTGTTGCGGCGACGACATGAGGCCGGCCATAGCACAGCCCAAGGGAATTTGGCGCCGCGCCACAGGCGGTGGAACGCGCAACTCTTCGTAACGATGCAACTGTTCGCTGACGATCTTCGCAAGGCGCCGTGCAAATCCGGCCCAGCTTGGCGTAAATTTAGGCATCGAATTTCGGTTGCGATGAGCGGGAATGGACTTGCCGGGCGCGCCAGGATGAGAAGGATCCTCTGAGTTTTGTCTTCCTTATTTCCCTGGCGCAAGCCGAAAGTCAGCGCTGCCTACCAGCGGGTGCTCGACCCGCCGCCGCACCGGCCCGCCCGCGCACCGCTGCCCGCGGCCGTTCGCGCTCGGTACGCCGATAGCGATCATGCCGCTGTGAACGACAATGCCGCCGCCACTTCGAACGGCGTCGCGTCCGATCAGACTCTGTCGGCGCCGCAGACGGAGGCGACGCGATAGGCGAGCGCCGCTGACAACGATGCCGGCAGTCGCCCTCACGCCGCCATAGCCGAC
>JBAQGU010001184.1:0-2832 GCA_049287975.1 Roseiarcus sp. | reverse complement strand
CCTGCGCGGTCTGCGGCGCCTCGGCCGCGCTCGCGACGTCCTCCGTGCTGCCCGACTCCCGCGACCGCGAGACGAACACGGCCTTCGTGGTCATCACGACCAATCTGATCGCGACCTTCGCCGTCGTCGCCTATCCCGCTTGGTGCGCCTTTGTCGGCTTCGACGACCGCACGACCGGAATCTTTCTCGGCGCTTCGATCCATGACGTCGCCCAGGTCGTCGGCGCCGGCTATTCCGTCTCGAAGACGGCAGGCAACATCGCGCTGGTCGTCAAACTGTTCCGGGTATTTCTGCTGTTGCCGGTGGTGCTCGGCGTCGGCTGGTTCTTCGCGCGCCAGGGCGCCGAGGTCGGCAAGGCGAAGGTGCCCGTGCCCGTGTTCGCGCTGATGTTCCTCGTCTTCGTTGCGATCAACAGTTCGGGTCTGATGCCGCCGTTCGCCAAGGAGGCGCTGCTGACCGCCTCGCGCTGGGGCCTGCTGCTGGCGCTCGCGGCGCTTGGGCTCAACACGTCGCTGGCGTCGATCGCGCGCGTCGGTCTGAAGCCGGTCCTCGCGGTCGGCCTGACGACGGCCGTCGTTTTCGCGCTTCCGGCGGCGTGGCTGGCGACGATGGGCCACTAGCGTGATGGCGCTCGCCTGTTGACCCCGGGGGCGTCGATGGTGTCTTAAGAAGGGCAGGCCTACCGGCGATGGGAACCCTTGCCGACTCAGATGCTGCCGTCAGACGCCAGTTTCACCGCGAATTCCGCCGAGCGATGGCTGCAGCCCTCCGGGGGCTCTTCGTCGGCGGAGCCGAGCCGCTATATCGCGACCTTCAGCGTGGTTCTCATGTACGCGCTGATAGTGGTGCTGTTGGTGTTTGAAAATAAATTCGAACCCGTCACGCCGCCCGAGCCGGAGATCCCCATCGAGATCGTCGCCGAGCCGCCGCCTCCCCCGCCGCCGCCTCCGCCGCCGAGCCCCGCGCCGCAGCCGACCGAACAGCCGCTCGACGAAAAGCCCGCATTCGACGCGCCGCGGCCCGCCAACGACGAGAAGGTCGATAGAGAAGCCCCCGACAAAGTCTCGCAGGCGCCGCCCGCGCCGCCGCCGGTCAAACCTCCGGGTCAGGACGCCGAGACGGGAAAGGCGACGGGTTCCGAGGCCGAGGCCGAGACCCCGCCCAAGGAAAGTCCCGCCGACCCCGCCAAGGAGAAGACCATCGCCGAACTGGCTCCGAACGGCGACGTGAAACTGCAGGCGCCGCAACCCACGCCTACACCCACGGAGACCGAAGTCCCGCCGCAACCGGCCGCGCCTTCGGCCGGCGTTCGAATTCCCACGTTCCAATCCCTGCCGGATGTCGCATTCGCCGGCGCGGCGCTGCCCGCCCCAATAGCTGGCGGGAACGCCAAGGCGAGGTATTTGTCGATCGTCTACGGGATGATCATGGCCCGCGTGCACAAGCCGACGAGCCCGCACCTCAAATCGAGGTCCGAAGGGACGGTCTCTTTCTCGATCGACGGAAGGGGCTACCTCACGCAGAGATGGACCACGCAGTCCAGCGGCTCGCAGGAACTCGACGCCGCGATTTTTGAGGCGATCGGCGCCGCGTCGCCGTTTCCGCCGCCCCCGCGCGGCCGGCCGGCCGGCCTGAAATTCGTGTACCGACAGGATTGACCCGCTGTAGACGCGGTCGCTGACCGCGTTGGTTCCGCTTGGCTGGCGCGCGGCTACCCGACCTCTCAATGCGTGGTCAGCGTCCTGAGTAGCCGCCAGGTGTAGATGCCGGTGTCGTGGCCGTCGTCGAAGCCGATCCGCACGGCGTAGTTTCCGACTTGCTCGATCGCGACGATAGACACGGTCCGGCCGCCCGGAAGCGTGATGCGCTTCTTGTCGGCGCTCGGGCTCGCGTCGCGCAGGCGCTCCGAGGAGACGCTGCCGACGACGCCGTCGTCGAACGTCACCTTCAGCAATTTGCCGTTTTCTTGAACGCGCAGTTCGCTGGGCCAGGGATCGGGGCCGGGCTTGGGCTCATCGCTCATGGCGTCGATTCTCTCCCAATATCAGCTCATGAAGATGCGCGGCGCGGCGCGGACCGGCTTGCCGGCGTCGAACAGTTCGGCGCGCACGCGTTCGGCGACATCGAGGAACGCCTTCGCCTGCGGGCCGTCGGGCGCGCTGATGACGACCGGCGCGCCGCCGTCCGAGGTCTCGCGGATCATGATGTCGAGCGGAATCTCGCCGAGGAACGGCACGCCCTGTTTCTCGGCCTCGTGGCGGGCACCGCCGTGCGCGAACACGTTGGTGCGGCCTCCGCAATGCGGGCACTGGAAATAGCTCATGTTCTCGACGATGCCGAGCAGCGGCGCCTGCACCTGTTTGAACATCGCGATCCCCCGCCGCGCGTCGATCAGCGACAGATCCTGCGGCGTCGAGACGATCACCGCGCCGGCGAGCGGCACGTTCTGCGCCATCGTCAGCTGGACGTCGCCGGTGCCCGGCGGCATATCGACGACGAGCACGTCGAGTTCACCCCATTCGACGTCGCGCAGAAACTGATTCAGCGCCGAAATCACCATCGGCCCGCGCCAGACGATCGCCGAATCGTCGCCGACGAGAAAGCCGATCGACATCACCTTGATTCCGAACTTGGTGATCGGGATGAGACCCTTGCCGTCGGGCGCCAGCGTCGGCTTTTCCGTGATCCCGAATAGACGAGGCATCGACGGACCGAACAGGTCGGCGTCGAGCACGCCGACGCGCAGCCCGAGCCTCGAAAGCCCCAATGCGAGATTGCAGGCGGTGGTCGACTTGCCGACCCCGCCTTTGCCCGAGGCGACCGCGATAATCT
>JBAQGU010001183.1:0-12909 GCA_049287975.1 Roseiarcus sp. | reverse complement strand
CCTTCGATCACGATGGGAGTGCGCCCGGCTGGGGCGCCGGCCGGACCGGATTCGGATGCTGGGGTCGCCTCGTCGGCCATTCGCTCTCGCCCATGAAGACGTCGCTTCTATAGGGGAGACCGCGCCGAATGAAAACCCGCGACGACCCGTCCCGCCTCGAGAGAAAGTCGATGAGGTCGTGTCACCGTGATCCCGGCTGCGAGCTCCTCATCGCGGGCTTCCGACTGAGGCTGTCTCGACGACCGCTCCGAGGCGGGATGATTTTCCGGTTTTGTGATATTTCAAGGGTTTGCAGGCAGGATAATTTTCCCTCCCATTTCTGCGCCGCGTTGGCCGAGAGCCGTGCGGGACGACTTTCGGCGACGCGCCTTCGGTCATCGCGGGCTTCCAGCGGCAGGCTTCCTCATGACCGTGTCGGCACCAGAATATTTCGCGGTTTTCTGATATTTCAGGGGTTTGCAGGCAGGAAAACAGGAAAATTTCGCATCGGTTTTCCTTCGCCGCCTTCGCCGAAGAGCCGTGCGGGAGGACCTTCGGAGACCCGCCTTCGGTCGAGCCGGAAGGGACTTGTCCGCGAAGCCGCTGTCCCGGTCGAGTTCAGGGCTCGGGCTCGGTCCCACGCCCATCGCCGTCCCGCTCCAGGAATGCGCGACCCTTTCGGCATCGCCGCGTGGAACCGGCCGCAGAGGAACCCCCAGGCCGTCGACCGCAATGGGCCTGCGCGGGTCGGGGCCAACGAGGAATCTCGAGGCGCGCGATCAAGGATGCCGCTCCGATTGCAGAGGAACGATCACGCACGATAGCATGAATTCCGGTTAGCCGGAAGAAAATTCCAAGCACTTTTGAAAATAAGAATCACGCGATCGACACTTCGGCGACTAATAGGTAAAGACGGTCGCGTCACCGTAATTCCGAAGCCCCATGCAAGGACGCGGGGGAAGCAGCCCGGCGCGTTTCTCAGGCAAGGCGAGACGACCGCCCGCACCCGTCGCCTGTGCGTGCGTTAGCGCACTGCGAAGGCCTTTACTGGACCGCCGCAGCGGGCGGCGCCAAGATGACGCCCGCGCAGATCGCCGAGGCGCAACTGATGGGGCGGTAGCGGAAGCCGACGAAATAGGCCGCGCGTTCACGCGGCTCAGCGAAGGATATTCGCGATACATTGTGATGCTTAGAAGCTGATAATCGCGCGCGGGTCTCGGTATTCCTCCGCGCGGGCACGACGGTGATGATGCGGCGTGTCACGATGTCGTTTGCGGGCTAAAGCGAAAGGCGACATGTCACATGGCGATCCTCGTGTTCGGCCTCGTGATCTTTCTCGGGTTGCATTCGACCCGCATCTTTGCGGAAGGCGGCCGCGCAAGAGCGGTCGCCCGGTTCGGCGAGGGACCGTGGAAGGGCATTTACTCCCTCCTTTCGATCATCGGCTTCTTCCTGATCGTCCGGGGGTTCGCGCGGGCGCGCGGGAACGTCGTCGAGGTATGGACGGCGCCGGTCTGGACCCGGCACATCACAATCGTCCTGATGCTTTTCAGCGCGATCCTGATGGGCGCCTACATCTTCAAGAAAAGCCATGTCGCCGTCGCTGTGCATCACCCGATGGTTTGGAGCGTCGCGATTTGGGCGGCGGGGCACCTTCTATCAAACGGCTCGACTGCCGACCTCGTGCTGTTCGGCGCGTTCCTCATCTGGGCGGTCGCCGACCTACGCAGTTCCTATGCGCGAGACCGGCGCAACGCTGTGGTCTATTCCGCACCGAACTGGGGCGCGACGATCGGTGCCGTCCTATTGGGGATCGTCATTTGGATTGCCCTGCTCGCGGGCCTGCACCTGTGGCTGTTCGGCGTGTCGACGATGCCGATGTGATTGCAATTCTCGCCGGCAGACTGGGGGAATGGCGTTTGCGGCAACCTTCCCATAAAGGTGGGGGGGTTCGGCCTCGTTTGAGATGGCTAGCGGGCCAACTCTCGGTCCGGCTTGGGCGCGAACTGATTTCCCGGAGGACCCCATTGCTCAACACGATCGTGGACCGCAAATCGGTAGAGTTGATTTTCACGATAACACTGTTTCTCTCGGCAGCGCTCCTGTTCGGGGTCGAGCCGATGTTCGCAAAGATGATTCTGCCGAGACTCGGCGGATCGGCTGCGGTCTGGTCGGTTGCGATCGCGTTCTTCCAGACAATGTTGTTTCTTGGCTCTCTTTATGCGCATATTATAACGCGTTACTTTAACTTTATCACTGCCGCCACGGTCAACTTCGGCTTTCTCGCGATCGCCCTCCTGCCGCTGCCGATCCCGGTCTCTCCGGCCTTCCACGAGCCCCCGCCCGGCGGGGAGGATATCTGGCTGATCGGCCTGTTCGCCGCCTCGGTGGGGCTTCCCTTCTTTGCCGTCTCTGCGACCTCTCCGCTCATGCAAGCTTGGTTCGCTCGCACCAGGCTCGAGAACGCGCAAAACCCCTATGTCCTCTATGGCGCCTCCAACCTCGCGTCTTTCGCTGCGCTGCTTGCCTACCCGTTCCTCATCGAGCCGGCTCTGACGCTGCGACAGCAGTCCCACTGGTGGACGATCGGATTCGTCGCTCGCGGTCTTGATCGCTGGCTGCGCGAGCGGCGTCCTTCGTTCGGATCATCTGGTCTCGCGGTGCGGGAAGGGCGAGCGCGTCGACCTCGTCCACCGGACGACCGCGCGCGACCGCGCGACCTGGACGCTATTCGCCTTTGCGCCGTCCGCGCTGATGGTCGCGGTGACCGCCCACATCGGGACGGAAGTCGTGTCCGCCCCGTTCCTATGGGTCGTTCCGCTCGCGCTCTATCTCGCGACTTTCGTGTTCGTTTTTCGGACGCGAGAGATTGCCGTCTTCCCAGTCCTCGTTCGGCTTCAGCCGATACTGACCGCGGCCGCCGCCATTTTCATGGTGACCATCACGATCCCCCCACTGATCTCGGTCGTGCTGCATCTCGCCGCATTATTCGTCGCAGCCATGGTGTGCCATCAGGCGCTCTATCGGCGCCGGCCCGTCGCTTCGGACCTGACGAGCTTCTATCTTTATATGTCGCTCGGCGGCGCGCTCGGCGGCGTCTCCGCTGCCCTCGTCGCGCCGCATATCTTCAAGACCGTGGCCGAATATCCCATCCTGCTCTTCTCAGCGCTTCTGGCGCGACCCGGACTGTTCGAGACGACGGGCGCGGTCTGGACGAAAGAAGCGCTGCCGATCCTCGCCCTCGGCGCGGCGGCGCTTGCGCCGAGCCTCCTGTTCGGCGGCGCCGGCGTCCCGGCGCGGCTTCTCTTCCCCGCCGCCCTCGTTGTGCTGATCCTCTTGATCCAGTGGCAGGCCTCGCGTCCGGTCCGGGTAATTGCCCTGACCGCG
Source organism: Roseiarcus sp. (assembly GCA_049287975.1). Taxonomy (GTDB): domain Bacteria; phylum Pseudomonadota; class Alphaproteobacteria; order Rhizobiales; family Beijerinckiaceae; genus Roseiarcus. The sequence goes on along the minus strand of JBAQGU010001183.1, from coordinate 9,543 downwards.
ATCCTCTTTGTCCTCGTGCGCGTTTACGAGCCCGGTGCCGCCCGCGCCGTCTATGCGCGATCCTTCTATGGGGTGCACAAGGTCGTCGACACCCAGGACGGCCGCGCCCGGGTCCTCGGGCACGGCACGACCATCCATGGGGCCGAACGCCTGATCGGCGACGACGGGGTCGCCGTGTCGGGCCGGCCCGAGCGGCTCACCTATTATTACGAAGGCGGGACGCTGGATGAAGCCCTGGGCGCGGCGCGGACGCAGGCGGGCAGGCGTCTTCCCCGCGTTGCGCTCGTCGGGCTCGGCGTCGGCGCGCTCGCCTGCGCCCGGGGCCGGGGCGAAGACTGGAGCGTCTACGAAATCGACCCGGAGCTCATCCGGCTCAGCGTCCGTTCGGGGCTCTTCCGGACAATGCCGATCTGTGGCCCCAACATGCGGATTGTGCTGGGAGACGCGCGGCTGACCCTGGGCCAAGGAAAAACAACCCTTCGACGTGATCATCCTCGACGCCTATTCGTCCGACAACGTTCCCATTCACCTTTTGACGCGGGAGGCAATGGAGCTCTACCGATCGCTGCTTGCGCCGCACGGCGTCATTGTGATGAACATCAGCAATCACAACATGGAGCTTGCGGAGGTCGTGGCGGCGTCGGCCGCAGCTGCGGATTTGAAGATGGTCTCCAAGGTCGATCCCTCGCAGCCGGAATTCAACGCGACGTTTCATGCGGCCGCCGAAGTCGCAGCGCTCGCGCGAGACGTGAGCGACTTCGGCGCCCTCGATCCGGCGCACGGCCGGAAACTTGCGCCGGCCGATCCAGGTTTTAGAACCCGGACGGACGACTATTCGAACGTGCTCGGCGCTATCCTCGCGCGGTGGTTTTGACTGGAATCACCGCTGCAGCTTCCGCCGGCGCCCGGGGTTGGGTGCGCCGGAAAACTGGGAGGCGCCGCTCAGGATCGATACGCGGGACGTGAAGCCTCCGACGATCGGGGCGGATACGCCTTCAACATGCGTTCCTCCGCTGCTGCACGGGGCTCTCGAGCCAGCTGCGTTCTTGGCGGTGAATTCGTGGGAACGTCCTTCACCCTTTCGGGCCTCCGAGCCGCCCTTCTCGCCGGTGAGGCGGCCGAGCGTTTTGATCACGCTAGACGCGATGCCGAACTTTGCTCGGAGTTACGGTGACACGTCCTCCTTTGCCATTTTTTGTCGTCGGACATTGACGGCAAGCTGGGACGCACGATGAGGCCAGGCAAACTCGGAAGAAATTCGACGGGCAAAACGGGGATCCCTGAGATGTAAAGACGGTCGCGTGACCGTAATTCCCCGTTAATCCTCACCGTAATCCCGGCTTTGCCGGGAGTATGTAACTCTTACTCAGTCGGATCACCAGATCATGTCGAAGGAAAGGGAGCCCTCTTTGCGGCCAGGGTCGTCAGGTCCGGCCGATTTCTGCCAGTCGCGGATCATGTCGCGGAACCCGCGCTTTTGTGGACCCAGGCTCTCCATCATATCGTTCATCTGCCGCAACCGCCGCACCAGCGTCTTCATGAATTCGACGGCGCGGGCGGGGTTGTGCTCGATCTCGGCGATGAATTCTTCATAGGAGGTGGAAAGGCACTCCGCATCGGTCGCCGCCCGGATCGTGGCCGATCGCACTCCGGGCTCGATCAAGCACATCTCGCCGAACACCTCGCCTGAATTCAGGGTGCAGGCGGTCTGCGCTTTGGCGCCCTGGCCGAGAATGACGTCGACGGCGCCGTTCACGATGTAAAACGCGGTATTGCCTTCTTCGCCTTCCCGGATGATGGTCTCACCGGCTTTGAACACGACGGTCTGCATGGACGCCCCCCTTCGCTCGCAACATCTTAGCACTATCGCCGGCGAAGCGATAGCCCGGGGCTTACCCGAGATAAGAACCGTATGCCCGAATGGGAGCGTAACGGATCCATGCGGGAGTTACGAAACTACGGCGACACGACCTCGAGGGGCGCCCCTCTGCTGAGACACGGGATTTGAGTGACAGTTTTGGGTTTGCCCTTTCAGGATGAAGGCGCCTATGTCGGCTCTGGATGGACCGGCACGGTGAATCGGAAGACCGCGCCGTGGGGCTCGTTCGCGCTCGCCCACAAACGTCCGCCGTGCGCCTCGATCATTGAACGACAGATCGACAGCCCCATCCCCATTCCGTCGGCTTTGGTGGTGTAGAAGGCCTCGAACAGGCGCTCGGCGCTCGATGGAGGCAGCCCCGGACCCGAATCCCGCACCGCGACGAGCACGCGGTCCGACTCCGCTGTCCCGGTGCTGATCAGCAAGTCTCGCGCTCCCTCGCTGACGCTGCTCATCGCCTGCACGGCATTGACGATCAAGTTGAGGATCACTTGCTGAAGTTGGACCCGATCTCCTTGAATCAGCGGCAAGCCCTCTGCGAGTTGTGTCCGCACCGCGACGCCGTTCTTCTGCGCTTCGTCGCGGGTGAGTTCGATCACCTCGCGTATCAGTCCGTTGATCTCCAACCGGTCCCTCCGCGGCGGCGCCTTCTTGACGAGGGCGCGGATGCGGCCGATGACCTCGCCGGCTCGATTGCCGCTCCGGACGATCCGAGTGAGGATTTGCCGCGCCTCCTCCAAATTCGGCGGCTGGGCGGCGAGCCAGAGCAAACCGGCCTCGGCGTCGAAGACCGTCGCGGTGATCGGCTGCGTGATCTCGTGAGCTATCGAGGCGGTGAGCTGCCCTATTGTTGCGACGCGGTTCGCGTGCGCCAGCGCCGTCTCCACCTCGCGGTATCGCTGCTCACTTTCTCGCGCTTCGGCGTCCGCCTGCTTGCGCTCGGTCAAGTCGACGACAAAAGCAACGCCCTCGCTCCCGCCTTCTTCGAAAGTCTCGACTCCGATCAGCACGGGCACGCGGCTGCCGTCTTTCCGGAAGTACTCCTTTTCGAACGGTTCCAAGCGCCCGGTCGTTTTATGCTCGGGCATCAACTGGCCCAAGTCGCGATCGAGCCACTCCGCGGGCGTCAGATCCGTCCAGCGTAGCCGGCTGGCCGCGAGGTCCTCGCGGTCGTAGCCCACGATGCGGAGGAACGCGTCGTTGGCCTCGAGAATCCGACCTTCGAACTCCCATATGAAAATCCCGATTATGTTGGCGTCGACCAGGCGCCGGATTTTGGCCTCGCGTTGTTCGAGATCGCGGTACAGGCGGCTACTCTCGAGCGAGATCGCCGCCTGCGAGGCGATGAGCTTCAACACGGCGATTCGGGCCGGAGCGAAGGCTCGCGCCGTGAGAGTATTCTCGAGGTAGAGCACGCCGATGAGCTTGGCCTGGTTGATCAAGGGCAGGCAGAGGATCGAACGCGCCTGGCGTTGCCGGATATAAGGGTCCGCGGCGAACGACGGCTCGCTTACGGCCTCATCGAGAACGACGCTCTCCCGCGTGCGCAAAACATAGTGCAGCACCGTCTCCGGCAGCACGGAGGCGGTCACCGGCGCATCGCAAAGTTCTACCAGGATCGTGTCGCTGGAGGTCGTCGCTTTCGCCGCGATCCGCGGCTCGGCCCCTCGCGAGAGGACCAGCAGGCCGCGTTCCGCGCCCGCCTGCGCGGTCGCGGTGTGCATGAGCGTGTCGATCAGTTTCTCCAGCACCATCTCGCTCGAGACGGCCTGCGATACCTTGATCACAGTCACGAGGTCGAGGCGCTCGACCGGCGTCGCAATGGTGCTCGTCGAGGCGGGCGCTACCTCTTCCGCCCTGAGATGGGGATAGGTCTCCTCGAGTTGTCGCACCTTTCCATCGGCGCCCCAACGCTGATAGTCGTAGCGGGCTTTCTGCAAATACACATGGGCAAACTCTTCGAATCCTCGCCCAGCGTAGAAGCGCGCGGCCACTTCGTAGGCGAGCGCCTCATTGTGAATGAAGCCGTTGGCGCGCGCGGATCGAATCGCCTGTTCGTACAGGCGCTCAGCATCGAGCTCGCGGCTCTCGAGGCGTGCGATCTCCGCGCCCACCAGGGCGGCGCGGTTCCCGAAATTCTCCGGGCAATTCTCCGCCCAGATGCGGAGTTGCTCGTGGTGAGCAGCGAGAGCCTTCAGGAGCTCGTACCTCTCACCGGCTGTTTCGCCATCGCAAGAAGCGGCGCGCGACAGCGCGCCATAAAAGTGGTACTCTGCTGTTTCGAACATTGACGGCGATGTCCAAAGCAGCCGTTGCGCCCGCGACGAGGCCTCGATGGCCGCGGCAAAGTCGCCGGCCAGGAAACGCGCCTGCAGCTTGCGGATCCAGTACCAGCACTCGACGAAAGCCAGATCTGGATTTTCTGAAAAGCGGCGCTCGATCCGAGACTCATCAAACTGCTCATCGTCAAAAGAGCCGAACCTCGGCGTCGAGCCGCGCAGCGTCCGGATTAGCCCGAGTTGGGTAGCGATGGTGTCAATGACAAACCCGAACCGCGCCTTCTGCGCGAACGCGAGGCCATGCTCGGCTACGCGTTCCGCCTCGGCAAGCGGATCGCCCGCCGCGAGAAGGTTGGTGTTCAATTCGTTGCCGCAATAGGCCGCGTAAGTGAGATCGCCGACTTTGTTTGCCGCCTCGAACGCGCGGCGCACCAGATCTCGGCCCGCCCGGACGTGTCTCGTCCACGGCAGAACGACATTGCCGAAGTCCATATAGGTCCTGGCCTGGAAGCGCGTCAGTCCGCGTTCATCAACCAGGTCATAGCCGAGCCGACCGAAGCGGTATGCAGCCTGATAGTCGCCGAAGCGGGGGCCCGCGATCATGCCGAGATACGTATAGGCGCTGCACGAAGCATCGCAGTTGCCGTTCTCGAGGCTGAGATTGACCGCTCGGCAGGCGACCAGGGCAAGCAGGTTCGTATCCGTATAGAATGCCGGCGGTCCAATCTTGGTAAGAACGTCCAACGTCGCGAGCGATGCCGGGTCGCTCATCAAGGGCAGGTCGATCAGAGCATCGATCGTGCGGTTCCCGAGCTGCGACCAGATTCGCTCGTATTCGCGTCGCGCTTCCTCTTCGGTCGGATGCGGCGACCAGTCGATGCCCAGATGCCGCAGGTAGTCGAGACCCGCGGCGATGGCGCGGCTACTCTGATCGAGGGTCGTGTACAGATCCACCCGCAAACACGCGACCGTGGCTCGTTCCACCGTATTTGCGGCGCGGGTCGACAGCGCCGCCAGGCGCTGCTCGGCTTCCGCCAGCGCGCCGCTTAGGAACTCGGATTCGCCGCGGTGCAGCTCCAGCGCAAAGGTGAGCTCGCGCCGGCGCTCCCACGAGTCTTCGGCCAGCAGCGCCGCGCCGCCGACGAGATAGGTGAGCGCCGAGGCATAGGCGGTAGACGCCTTGGCGCGCTTGCCCGCGATCAGGTTGAACTCGGCCAGCTGCTCGCGCTCGTCTACTGAGGCAATCAATCGCGCGCCGCGGTTGAGCTGATTGACGATATCGAAGATCGCCTCCTCCCGGTTCTCGGGCCGCGTCTGCGCCACCAGCTGGCGGCCGATCCGGAGATGGACTTCAGCGCGCAATGCTTCCGGGATCAACGAATAGGCGGCCTCTTGAACCCGGTCGTGAGCAAATCTGTAAGATCCTTCCAGGCGTTCGACCAGCTCTTGGCGAACCGCCGGCCATATCGCCGCGTGAATCTGCTCCCCGGTGATCCGAAGAACGATCGAAAGCATGGTCATTTCGGCTGCGTTGCCGAGGCAGGCCATCTGCTGCAACGCCTGCTGCGTTTCGACCGGCAGGCGGCTCAGCTTGCCGACCAACAGGTCGACGACGTTATCGGTATAACCCTTGGCGTGGATGCGCTCGAGATCCCAGCGCCAGCGCGCCGCATCGTGATCGAAGACAAGCAAGCCCTCTTCAGCGAGCGTATGAAGAAATTGAATCACGAAGAACGGATTGCCGGCGGTCTTCCCCTGCACCAGCGCCGCCAGTGGCGCGATGGCTGCGGGTTCGGAGCGAAGCGCATCGGCGATCAACTGCCCGAGGTCGTCATGGGCGAGCGGCGCCAGGCGGATCTGCTGCACCTTCGCTCCGGCTTGGCGGATCGCGTCGAGCTTGCGCGTCAACGGATGAGCGGCGTCGACCTCGTTGTCCCGGTAGGCGCCGATCAGCATCAGATGCTGTAAATCCGACCGGGTGAGCAGGTCCTCGAGCAGGTCGAGGGTCGCCGCGTCGAGCCATTGCAGATCATCGAGAAACAGCGCCAGCGGATGGTCCGGTCGGGCGAAGACGCCAATGAATCGGCGGAACACCAGCTGGAAACGGCTTTGCGCCTGTTGCGGCTCGAGCTCAGGGACCGGCGGCTGGTCGCCGATAATGAGTTTCAATTCGGGGATGAGGTCGGCCATGAGCCGAGCATTCGGCTCCAGCGCCTTCAAAAATGAGCCGCGCCAGATCGCCAGCTCGGCGTCGCTCTTGCCGAGAAGAGGCCGCACGAGGCTTTGAAACGCCTGCACCAGGGTCGAATACGGGATGTCGCGCTTGTACTGGTCGAACTTGCCGGACGCGAACAGCCCCCGCGGCGCCACGAGCGCCCTGTGCAGCTCGTTGACGACCGAGGACTTGCCGATGCCGGAATAGCCGGAGACCAGAACCAATTCCGGCGCGCCGCTCCTGACAACGCGGTCGAAGGAGACGAGCAGGGACTCCACCTCGCGCGCTCGCCCATACAGCGTCTCGGGGATCACGAGCCGGTCGGGCGTGTCGCGTCGGCCGAGCGGGAAGTCATCGATGCGGCCGTGAGCCTCCCAATCGGTCAGGCAGCGCCGCAGATCGCGCTCGACGCCCCCCGCGGTCTGGTAACGCTCCTCGGGCGTCTTGGCGAGCAGCTTCATGACGATCTGAGAGACGGCGACCGGCACAGTCGCCAGTCGCTTGCTGGGCGGCAGCGGCTGCCGCGCGGTGTGGCAGTGGACCCATTCAATGGGATCGGAGGCGGTGAACGGCAGCGCGCCCGTGAGCATCTGATAGAACGTGACGCCGAGCGAATAGAGGTCGCTGCGCGAATCGATCGAGCGGTTCATCCGTCCGGTCTGTTCGGGCGCCATGTACGCGAGCGTGCCGGCGATGGTTTCGGGCGGCTCGAGCGCCTGTCGTTCTCGAGGAAGCTGCGATGCAATGCCGAAACCAGTCAGCCGAACGTTGCCGTTCGCCGTATTCACAAAGATGTTGGCTGGCTTTATGTCCTTGTGCACGAGACCGCGCTGGTGGGCCTTCCCCAGGGCCGTGGCGATGCTGAGCGCGAGGCGCAGGAAGCGCTCCAACTCCATGGGCGCGCCGAGGAGCCGACCGAGCGGTTCGCCGCCGGGATCCTCGAGCACCAGCATGGTCCGACCGTGCTCGCGCACGAGTTCCAGCGGCCGCACCGCCCAGGAGTTGTCGAGCTCATCCTTCAGCCCATATTCGTGCGCGAGCCGATCGAGGATATACGGTGGCGGGTCTTCCGCGGTGACGAGCGCCGCCAGCACAGTGTTCCGGCCCCCATTGGCGTCGAGGCGCGATGCTCGGCAGAAAATGGGTTCGCCATCCTCCGACAAGACCTGGAAGCTCTCATCCATCGGCGCGGAACCGCAAGCGGGGCATCATCTCCCGGACTCCGCCGGTATAAGATCGAGGCGGCCATTTCAATCGCCGCGGCGTTGGAGGCCCTGGGACTAATAGCCATCGCGGCGGCGACGTGCACGAGCTGCCGCGACCGAACCGTTACCACGACAGGGGCCGTGGAACCTACACCTTTGTAAGGTCGTGATTACGGTGACCCGAGCTCCTTTACCATTCTTCGTCGTCGACATTGACGACAAGCTGGTTTGGGGCATTGCGCGTGATCAACCGTCCTTTCGGCTCGAGGCGCGTCGAGGCTGTAAGTAGGGCGGGTTTCCTCCCTCGCGTTGCGCGGGAACCCGTCGCGGCAAACCCGTCGCCGGCTCTTGACACTTCGAAATCCCGAAGCCTACGCTTTGGCAACGATAGCGGGAGGTTCGGCGGTGGGTGCTTCGATCGGCCAGGCGGAAGGTCGACGCGCGGGTCGGTGGAGTGGAGTTGACGCCAAGCTCGTCGTCACAGCTGCGCTATTGCTGGTGATCTTGGTCGTGTTGTTGGTGCTCGCACCGAGCTTCTTTCGACCAAACAACCTCGTCAATGTCCTCGTACAGACTTCCAGCCTGGGGCTGATGGCGGTCGGCATGGCGCCGGTGATGATCGCCGGCGGTATCGATCTATCCTCACCCGCCAACATGGCGCTGGGCGCCGTGCTGGGGGCAATGTTCATGCAAGCCGGCGACCATCCGGTGGTTGGCTGCTTCATCATGGTCGCCGCCGCCACGTTGGTCGGTCTGCTGAACGGCGTCGCTGTCGCTCTGCTCGGAATGATCCCTACGATCAGGCGATCACGACGGCCACAGTATTCGTCGACCTGTTCACGGCAAGTGCATTGAACTCGAAGGCGCGCTGACCGATATCAACGCCGTCAAGCGCACCAAGGGCTGGCACGATGTGACCGACAAGAGCGGAGTCATCGAGACTGTCATCCAGGCGCCGACCGAATGGAACCCTGAGCTGTTCCTGTCGGGACTGATCAATGCTCTGAAGGCCCATCCCGAGGCCAACTGCGTGTTCGCGGCGAGCGACTTCGCCTTTACCGCGATCCAGTCGGCGCTGGAGAAGGCCGACAAATGGGCGCCGACCGGCCAGCCGAAGCACATGTGGCTCGCCACTCAGGACTTGCTGCCGGCGGCGGTGAAACCGATGGAAGACGGATATATCGATGTCCCACCAGCTACGACGCCTATGCCCATTCCAAGGAGACAGTTCGCGTGCTGATCGCCATCGCGCTCGGCAAGGACCCCGGCTGTGGTCCAGATGGCTGCCTGGCGAAGGGACGAGTGGCGACCCCTGCGACCATCAAGACGATGGACAACCTGTGGTCGCGCAATTACAAATAATGGGAGATCGGCGGCCGTCTTTTCCAGCCGCTGAAGGCTTTCATACCGCCCTTTTCCGCCATGGCCGGGTTGGTCCCGGCCATCCACGTCGTGTCGTTCCCGGCCACCCCGAGGGTTTCCGGCCGTTCGACGACGACGTGGATGACCGGGACACAAGCCCGGTCAGGACGATTTCGGCGTCGTTGTCTTCACCCAGCGGGCCTCGGCCTAGCTGCGATTTCAAGGAATCGATGGCCTAGCCGCCGCAGTTTGGTTCACGCCCGAGATTATTCGCCGGGCGATTGGGGTGTTGGCAAGAAGTAGGGGCTGGAGATGAATGAGAAGGCGCCGATCCGAACTGCGGTCGTCACAGGTACTTCCGGGATCGCCCTTGGTGTCGCCAAGAGACTTTTGCGCGACGGGTTCTCCGTCGTCTTATGCGGCAACGATCTCGAGCAGAACGAGCTGGCGCGGACCGAACTGATGGATCAAGGCGCGCAAGTCGTCGCCCTCGATGTTTCCGACGCGAGCGCGGTCGAGCAATTTGCGATCGAGCTCGAGAATCGTCTCGACGCGGTGGACGCACTCGTCAACTGCGCGGCAATCCAGCCGTACGGCACAATT
>JBAQGU010001182.1:0-2183 GCA_049287975.1 Roseiarcus sp. | reverse complement strand
ACTCAACTGGGTCAAACCGGTGCGGCCGGGCGACCGGCTGCGTGCGCGCCGCACGACGCTGAGCGCGCGCGTCTCGCGTTCGCGGCCCGAGATCGGCCTCATCGAGTTCCAGATCGAGGTGCTCAATCAGGACGGCGCAACCGTCATGACCCAGAAGAACGTGGCCATGATGGGCCGCCGCGCCGCTGCCGAGGCCGCGCGATGATCGGGTTCTACGAGGACTTCGTCATTGGCGCGGAGAATCGGCTCGGCAGCCACGAATTCACTCGCGAGGCGATCATCGCCTTCGCAAAGGTCTATGATCCGCAGCCGTTTCATATCGACGACGCGGCGGGCGCGGCCTCGATCTATGGCTCGCTCTGCGCCTCCGGCTGGCACACCGCCTGCGTCTGCATGCGCACGCTGATCGATTGGCGCGACGCCCGGCGCAAGGAGGCCGAGGCGAGCGGCGAGTCGGTCCCGGCGCTCGGCGTCTCCCCCGGCATCCGCGATCTGCGCTGGCCGAACCCGGTGCGCCCGGGCGACGTCGTGACCTTCTATTCGAAGGTGGAATCGAAGCGCGAGACCAAGCGCCCGGCCTGGGGCCTCGTCGGCCACCACACAAGGGGGGTCGACCAGAACGGCCGCGAGGTGCTGTCTATGCACGGCAGCGTGTTCGTGGCGCGGCGCGAGGGGTGAGGGGGGCCACGCGAGGTCAAATTGGGTAGACCCAGCGGTTGACCGACGCCCAAAAACGAGCGACGCGACTTGCCGCGGGCGAAGGCTCCGACGGTTCACGTTATCGTCCTCTCTCCACGAGATGGTCCGCCGACGAAGTCCCAAAACCGGTGGTGTAGTAGCTGTTTCAGGGACTCGTGCCGTGAGCGGACAAGGCAGCGGCCAAATCGGCGATTGGGCGGCAAGGAGGTGGCGTTCACAAACCGATCGACCATGTAAACTGTGAGACGCCATGTCTTTTTGATGGCATTTTCATGCTTGGAGATTCCCTGCTGACCAGATAGGGTCGCGTCGCCGGTCGACGGAGCTCTCCGTCGCGTGAGATGCCTGGAGTTGTCTCTCATTCGCCTTTTCAGTACTTGGACGCTCCCCATTCGTGGCGGTTGCGAGGCCGCCCCGCGCCGGCCCGCGATGCTTTGGCTCATGATCGCGCTGCTGGTCGCGGGCTGCGCGGGCCGGCCGATGGGCAATCTCATTGTCGCGTCACAACAAAGCGCGCCGGATACCGACGTCGTCGACATGCTGGTGGCGACGACGCGCGCGCCGGTCACGGAGCCGGCGGGGGTGATGTTCGGCGGCGAGCGCGCGATCGGCCTCGCCTTCGCCGACATCGCGGTTTCGATTCCGCCCGATGCGGTGCGCAAGATCGGCGAGGTGCAATGGCCGGCTGCGCCGCCCGGCGATCCCGCGCGTGATTTCGTAACGACCCGCGCCGACCGCATGGACCTGAAGGAGGCGCGCGCGAATTTCGACCAGCGGATCGCCAAGTCGCCGAGCCGCCACGTGCTGATCTTCGTGCACGGCTACAACACCCGCTTCGAGGAGGCGGTCTACCGCTTCGCGCAGATCACGCACGATGCGCACGCCGACGTCGTCCCGGTGTTGTTCACCTGGCCCTCGCGCGGCCGCCCGCTGCAGTATTTTTACGATCGCGAAAGCGCCAACTACTCCCGCGACGCGCTGGAGGCGGTGCTGCGGGCGGTCGTCGAAGATCCCAACGTCGCCTCGGTTTCGATGCTGTCGCATTCGCTCGGCAATCTCGTCGCGGTCGAGGCGCTGCGGCAGATGGCGATCCGCGATCACGGCCTGTCGCGCAAGATCAAGGACATCATGCTCGCCTCGCCCGACATCGACGTCGACGTGTTTCGCCGCCAGATCGCCGAAATCGAAATCGACGACAAACAACCGCCGATGACGCTGTTCGTCAGCCAAGACGATCGGGCGCTCGGACTCTCCAAACTCCTGGCAGGCGACGAGCCTCGCCTCGGCGCGGTCGATCCCACCGTGGAGCCCTATCGCGGCATACTCGAAAAAGCGCATGTTCACGTCGTGGATTTGACGACTATGGCCGCGGACGATCCGTCGAACCACAACAAGTTCGCCGACAGCGAAGTCGTCAGGCGGATCGGCCTTCGTCTCGCCTCGGGGCAGCCGCTGAACGACGCGAAGTCGAACCTGGGCGAGAG
>JBAQGU010001181.1:0-3054 GCA_049287975.1 Roseiarcus sp. | reverse complement strand
ATCCAGCCCCAGGCTGGATGAAGACGCGCGCCGGTACGCGTGCGCTGAAAATCAAAAAACAAAGCGCAAGCGTAAGTAGCGGCGCGCAAAGGTAGTTTGAGAAATGCAGGCTAATTTCGCTTGTTCGCCCTTTTCTCGCGCTGCCGATCTGCCCATGCGAAAGCCAGCGCGGGATTGGGCCGGGGCTCGGGCGGACGCGAAGGCGCGAGACGCTTGATTTGCCGCGGCTGGCCCATCAGCACCGGTTGGAAGAAGACAGCCGCCGCCATGGTGCACGCCAACGCCAGCGCCATCATCTTGCCCATGCTCGACATGCCGGGATAGCTGGATACCCACATGCTGCCGAACGCGACCGCATTGGTCATAGCGCTGAACACCACCGCGCGCGTGAGCGACGATTCCAACAAACCGGTTTGGCCGGCGCGCCAGGCCATGATGTAGTAGATTTTGAACGCAACGCCGACCCCGAGCAGCAGCGGAAGCGCGATGATATTCGCGAAATTGAGCGAAAGACCCGAGATCACGGAAATTTCGAGCGTCACCGCGCCGGCGAGAACTAGCGGGATCAAGGTCAAGAGAACGTCAGTTATCCGCCGCAAGGCGATGATCAGCAAGATCGTGATGGCGACCAGCGCAAGAATCCCGGCCTCGATAAAGGCGGAGATGACGGTCTTCCCGGATTCATAGTAGTTGATCGCGGGCCCCGCCGCGGACGGCTCGGCGCCAAGAACCGCCTCAGCGAATTTCTGCAGAATGCTGATGTCATTGACATCGCCCTTTGACATAGCCTGGATGCGAGCGCGGCCGTCCGGCAACACCCAGTCGCGGACCAGATTTGGAGGCAGCGTCTGGATGGTTATGGTTTCGGGGGTAAAGCTTTTGCGAACGAGATCCAGGTCGTAAGTCAAAGGCGGCACAATCGCCGCCTCAACCTTGCCCCGAACCGCCGGTGCTGCGTCCGCAACGCGAGTGAGGAGAGCGGCGACGTCTCGCGCGTCCTCCGCGACGTTGCCCTTGGCGCCGGCCGCCGCTCTGGAGAGAGCCAGCGCCGCGCCGCGGATCGCCGCGACGTTCTGCTGATCGTCCGGCGCCGGCTGCAGCCCGGGAGGATTGAGCGCCGGGCCGAGGTCCTGCCATGCAGCTTGCAAAGCTGCGATTTTCTGCTGCTGGTCACCGGGAACGAAGCTGTTCAGCGTCAGCGCGCGTGAGACTTCGGGAACGGTCGCAAGGCGCTTGGCGATGGCGTCGGCCTGTTCGAGCGACGGCGCCAGGATTTCCGCGTCGTTACCGCTGGTCAGCGGATCGGATTGCAACTGACGATAAGTCACTACCGACGGCGAGTTGGGATCTTGCAAGTCGACCGGGTTGAAATCGAAGGGCAGATGCGACAGCAGCGGCGAGAGGGCCAGCACCACACCGATCGTGCCCGCGATCACAGGAATGCGATGCCGCTGCAGGAAATCGTCCAGCGGGGCGAGGCGTCGGAAGCCCATCGGGGCGGGTTCGCCCGGCGGATTGAGCACGATGAGCATCGCCGGCACCAGGGTGATGCTGCAGGCGAAGGCGATCAGCATGCCACATCCGGCAATCAGTCCCAACTCGGAAAGACCGCGATAACTTGTTGGCAGAAAGGCAAAAAAACCGACAGCGGTTGCCGCGGCAGCCAGCGCGAGCGGCTTGCCGGACTTCTCGGCGGCGCTTCGCAATGCTTTTCGCAGATCGCCCAGTTCGTGCCGTTCGGTGCGGTAGCGCACGCTGAGCTGAATACCGAAGTCGACTCCCAAGCCCACGAACAGCACAAAGAACGCGATCGAGATCAGGTTGAAAGAGCCGACCATGGCAAGTCCGAGCGCGGCGGTAGCCGCAAGCCCGACGATCAGGCTGAAGAAAACTGAAAGGATCAGTTTCCAGGAACGAAGCGCGAGCCATAGCACGATCAGCACGCCGACCATCGCTGTCAGCGTGTCGCGCAACGCGCTGTTTCGGATTACCGAAAATTGGTCGTCATTCATCGGCACCTCGCCGGTGAGACCCACGGTGGCCCCGAGCTTGGAGCTCAGGTTCATGTCGGCTGCTGCCTTATTGATTCCCTGTTCGGCGGCGAGCCCTGGTTGAATCGCCGCGAAATCAAGCCTGGGCGCCACCTCGACAAAGTGTCTCAATTGACTGGCCGGCAAGGCGTGACCTTGCAACAGCTCTTGCCAGGAGAAAAAGGCAGGCTTGCCCGAGAGAACGTCGCCCAACGTCTGCTTGGCGAGTGAAAGCGGCCATGCCAGCTGCTCCAGCCCGATTCTAGCCGGAACGCTGTCGGCCGCAGCTGCGAGCACTTTCATGACGCCCCGCAAGCTCGGATCGGCCGCGAGCGCCTCGAGGATCGGCTCTGCCTCGGCTAACCCATCGGCGGTCCTTTGAACGTCGGCTGTGGAGCCGAACAGCAATCCGTTACGTTCAAAGAAGTTTCCGCTATCGGGTTGTACGACGGCATGGAACAGGCTTGGATTCTTTGCGAGCGCCTGTGCCAGTTCATTCGTGGCGGCCTCGGCGTTTTCCGCCGTCGGCGCGCTGATCACGGCCGAAATCGCCCTTTGCGGAAAGGACTTGGTCAGTTGCACTTGCCGTTGGTGCCAGGGAAGTTTTTGCGAGATCAATCCTTCGACATCGGTGTCGATGGAGAAGCGCGCGGCAACATAGGTTCCCGTGCCCAACAGCAGCAATAATCCGGCGATGATGACGGTCCACCGATAGCGAGCGCACAGATCGACAAGTCCGACAATCGGGGTGTTCATCATATCAGGAGGACTCCAAATTCAACGATTTTTCAATGCGCCTTTCGTTCGCGACGCAGGACCGCCGTCCTCGTCGCGAGCGCATTCATGACCGGATGTGGCTCCGCGAAGAAGGACCCTACGTGGCGCTAGACGGGAACCGCGATCGATTGCGGGGCGATATAAGCCAAAGTAAGCAACTCTACGCCTAGTTGCCAGCCGACATATTCCAAATTAGCACTGATCTTATGATATCGCATTATGATATCGCACTCCCGGAGGGTGGGGG
>JBAQGU010001180.1:0-6991 GCA_049287975.1 Roseiarcus sp. | reverse complement strand
GCCGCTGCCGACGGAAGCGGCGCGAGGCGCCATGCGCCGCGGAGGCGCGGCGCGCGGTGTCCCGGATCCCGAGGAGGCGGGCGAGGAAGTTTTGGCGCGCCCCGCCAGTCCCAACCGATGAACTTTGCCGATGACCGCATTGCGTGTCAGACCTTGGCCGAGCGCCGCCGAAATTTGGCTCGCGCTCCGCCCATCCAGCCAGAGCTGGCGAAGTAGCTCCACTTTTTCGTCCGTCCAAGACATTTTGGCCTCGCTTGCTAACCCCGGCGGGAGGTGATCCGCCCCTTCCCCTAGTCGTTCTGAATAATTTTCTCCGGGCCGAATCCGGCCTCGTCGCCTGCCCAGCTTCGCTGGCGAGCGTTTACGCTAGAAACCCTCTCAGGAAATACTCACCACGACATGTCGTAGTGACCAGAGCCAAGGCTACACTACGCGTTGAATCGAGCGCAAGAGTCGGGGAGCACCCTAAGCGGGGTTTTTCAACAGGTCTCTCAGGCGTCTCCCAGCCTGCCGGGCGGCCCGCGAGTCGATTTTTGAGTCGCATCAAGCCATTAGAGCGGTTCTGCTAAATCTTCGGGATTGTGGCGCGTATGAAGATTTTTTTCGATTTCGCCCTCGCGAATTGACCCGTTCCCCCGTTTCCCTGTATTAATTGGCAAAGAAAGCCGTCCCCGCGGGGCGGCGTTTTTGTTTTTGCGCGGCCCCAGAGGGCGCGCGCGCTCAGCTCCGGAGGCGAGCCATGTCGTCCGAAATCATGCCATCTGCGATCGTGCCGACTTACGTGCGGGCCGACGTGACGTTCGAGCGGGGCGACGGCTGCTGGCTGACGACGACGACGGGCGAGCGCTATCTCGATTTCGGCGCCGGCATCGCGGTGAATTCCGTCGGGCACTCGCATCCCCGTCTAGTAGAGGCATTGACGAACCAGGGGGGCAAGCTCTGGCATACCTCCAACTTGTTTCAGATGCCCGAAGGCGAGCGCCTCGCGCGGCGGCTCGCCGACGCGACGTTCGCGGATCTCGTCTTCTTCGCCAATTCGGGCGCCGAGGCCAACGAGGCCGCGATCAAGATGGCGCGAAAGCGACATGCGATCGATGGAAACCCCGAGCGTTTCGGTATTCTGACGTTCGAGGGCGCTTTCCACGGCCGCACGCTTGCGACCCTGGCCGCTGGCGGCCAAGCCAAATATCTCGAAGGGTTCGGTCCCAAGGTACAGGGCTTCGACCAGATTCCCCTCGGCGATCTCGAAGCGGTCGAGGCGGCGATCGGGCCGCAATCCGCTGCGATCATGATCGAGCCGATTCAAGGCGAGGGTGGCGTGCGGGTCGTGCCTGCCGCCTTTCTCCGAGGCTTGCGCGCCATCTGCGACAAACACGGTCTGGCGCTGATTTTCGACGAGGTGCAGACGGGCGTGGGGCGGACCGGGCGGTTTTTCGCCTACGAATATTCGGGCATCCATCCGGATATCCTGACCGCCGCGAAGGGCATCGGCGGCGGTTTCCCGCTCGGTGTGTGCATGGCGACCGCGGATGCCGCCAAGGGCCTCACCGCCGGCGTCCATGGCACGACGTTCGGCGGCAATCCGCTCGCGATGGCGATCGGCAACGCCGTGCTCGACATCGTGCTGGCGCCGGGCTTCATCGAAAATGTCGCCCGGCTCGGGCTGTTGGCGCGTCAGCAGCTCGCCGAGCTCAAGGATCGCCACCCTCGGGTGATCGAAGAGGTTCGCGGCGAAGGCCTCATGATCGGACTCAAGCTCGAGGTTCCCGCCGCGGGCTTCGCGGCCCTCGCTCGAAATCATCGCCTTCTGACCATTCCGGCCGGCGACTCCGTCGTGCGCCTGTTGCCGCCACTCGTCATTTCCGACGACGAATTGAGCGAAGGGGTGCGGCGGCTCCACGCGGCTTGCGCCGACGCGGAAGCCAGCTCTGCCTCAGAGCCGAAGGTCGCCGCGGCATGACCGCGCCCAACGGCGGCGCCGCCGCCCGCCATTTCCTCGACTTGCTCGACGTGCCGGCGCCGGCGCTGCGGGGCATCCTCGACGCGTCGGCCTCCATGAAGGTCCGGCGCGCGCAGGACCGCCGCGCCGCGCCGCGTCCGCTGGAAGGCAAGACCCTGGCAATGATTTTCGATCGCCCGTCGACGCGAACCCGCGTTTCCTTCGATGTCGCGATGCGCGAACTCGGCGGCGAAACGATCATGCTCACCGGCGCCGAAATGCAACTCGGACGCGGCGAGACGATCGCCGACACCGCGCGCGTGCTTTCGCGCTACGTCGATGCGATCATGCTCCGCATTCTCGACCATTCCGACATGTTGGAAATGGCGCGCCACGCCACGGTGCCGGTGATCAATGGCCTCACCAAACAATCGCACCCCTGCCAGGTGATGGCGGATATCCTGACGTTCGAGGAGCATCGTGGGCCGATACGCGGCCGCAAGATCGCGTGGAGCGGCGACTTCAACAACGTGCTGTCGTCCTGGGTCGAAGCCTCCGCGCGGTTCGATTTCCTGCTCGACATCGCCTGCCCGCCGGAATTGCAGCCTGAGCCGCCACGGATCGCCGCCGCCTTGGCGGCGGGCGCGAACATCGTCGTGCGCGACGATCCGGAAACAGCGGTCGTCGGCGCCAGCGCCGTGATTTCGGATTGCTGGGTCTCGATGGGCGACGAGGACGAAGGCCGCCGCCACAATCTGCTGGCGCCCTACCAGGTCAACGCCAGGCTGATGAGCCGGGCGGCGCCGGACGCCGTATTCATGCATTGCCTGCCCGCACATCGCGGGGAGGAAGTGACCGACGAGGTGATCGACGGTCCGCAATCCGTCGTGTTCGACGAGGCCGAAAATCGTCTGCACGCGCAAAAAGGCGTGCTGGCCTGGTGTCTGGGAGCATTGCCGTCATGAGCCCACTCGAGCGCGACGTTTCGGACCTCGCCCGCGACGACATCGTCTTGCCCTATACGGTCGAGAGCCTGAGCACGCGCGGGCGTCTGGTTCGGCTCGGGCCCGCGATCGACGCCATATTGAAGCGCCACGCCTATCCGGAGCCTGTCGGCAAGGTGGTCGGAGAGGCCGCCGCGCTCGCGGTGTTGCTCGGTTCGACGCTGAAGTTGGAGGGCCGCTTCCAACTGCAGACCAAGACCGACGGCGCGCTCAGCATGTTGGTGGTCGATTTCGACGCGCCCTCGAATCTGCGCGCTCTCGCCCGCTTCGACGAAAAGGCGCTCGCGAGCCGGTCGGCTGGGGGCGGCGACATCCTCGGCTCCGGCCACCTCGCCTTCACGATCGACGTCGGGGAGCGGGCCTCGCGCCACCAGGGCGTGATCGCGCTAGAGGGTCAGGGACTCGAGCGAGCCGCGCACGTCTACTTCGAGCGATCCGAACAGATACCGACGCTCGTCCGTCTCGCCGTCGGCCAGAGCGTCACGCCCGAAGGCGTCGAATGGCGCGCGGGCGGCTTGCTCGTGCAATTCCTGCCGGACTCGCCCGAGCGACGCCGTCACGTCGATTTCGATCCCGGCGACGGGCCGCCGGGCTTCATCAAAGAAACCTCGCCCGAAGACGACGAATGGATCGAGGCCAAATCGCGCGCCGCGACGACGGAGGATCATGAACTCATCGATCCGACGCTGTCGAGCGAGCGGCTGCTGTTCCGCCTGTTCAACGAACGCGGCGTGCGCGTCGCCGATCCGACGCCGCTGAAAGAAGCGTGCCGCTGCTCGGCGGAAAAGATCGACGCGATGTTGCAGAGCTTTTCGGCCGAGGAACGCGCCGCGATGGTCGGCGACGACGGGCAGATTGGCGTCACCTGCGAATTCTGCTCGGTCAAGCGCGTCTTCGATCCTGCGGATTACGACGCATGAAATCGAGTCCGCGCAAATCTCCTCCCGCGCGAGGGGGCGAGCTCTCGATGGACACGAGCGCTTTTGCGGTCCGACTGGCAGAAGTCGGCGCCGAGGTCGAGGCCGAGCTCGAAGAACTGCTCGCCCTCGGGCCGCGACCCCGAGAGCTCGCGCGTCCCGAGCGTCTGCTCAGCGCGATGCGCCATGGCGTGCTGGGCGGAGGCAAACGGCTGCGGCCCTTCCTGACGATCGAGACAGCGCGGGCTCTTGGCGTTACCGGCGCCGCGCCGCGCCGCGCAGGCGCCGCGATCGAGTGCGTGCACGGCTATTCCCTAATCCACGATGATCTGCCGGCGATGGACGATGACGACCTTCGTCGTGGCCGGCCCACGGTTCATCGCGCGTATGACGAAGCGACCGCGATCCTCGCGGGCGACGCGCTGCTGACCCTCGCCTTCGAGGTGATGGCCGATCCGGCGACCCATCCCGTCGGCGAAACGCGCGCGGCGCTGTGTCTCGGCCTCGCCAGGGCCGCGGGCCTCGGCGGCATGGTCGGCGGCCAGATGCTCGACATCGCGGCCGAGAGCGCCACGGCCCCATTGAGTCCCGACGCCATCCAGTTACTCCAGGCGATGAAGACCGGCGCGCTGCTGCGATTCGGCGTCGAGGCGGGCGCCATCCTCGCTGATGCCTCGCCTGATCGCCGCGCCGCGCTGGTTCGTTACGGCCAGGCGCTCGGCGCCGCGTTTCAGGTCGCGGACGATATTCTCGATGCGGAGAGCACCGACGCCGAACTCGGCAAGCGCACGGGCAAGGACGCCGCGCGCAACAAGGCGACGTTCGTCTCGGTGCATGGGTTGGCGCGCGCCAAGGGCCTGCGCGACGAACTCGTTGGAAAGGCGCTCGCCGCGCTCGACGAAGCGGGGTTGGGCGTCGAAGGCGGCGGCTTGCGCGCGGCCGCCCGTTTCGTGGCGCAGCGAAGAAATTAGGCGGAGGGCGTCATGTCGTTTCGAGAGGCGATGCGGCGCGTGATAACCGGCGACACTCCGGAGGGAAAATCCGTAGTCGTCATCGACGGCGGCCCCTCCTCGGAAATCGGCGACGTGTTGTTCGAGATTTGGGAGGATGCGGCGGGCGGCCCGCTCGATCCCCGCGTACATGCGGACCTCGGGACCCGGAAGCCGATACTGGGTCCGGCCAAGGGCAATGTCCAAGTGCGGTGGTTCGTCGTAAACCCGCTCCCCGAGGGAATTCCCAAAGCGATCCTCGATAAAACGGCCCTGGAACGTTTCGCCGAAGTCGGCGGGGCACACCACGTGATCGACCAATCCCGCCATCCCGCGATGCACGAGACCCAGACGTTGGACGTCATTTGTCTGTTGCAAGGCGATGCGTCCCTGATACTGGAGGAGGGCGAGACGCGCCTGAAGCCGGGGCAGGTCGTCATCCAGCGAGGGACCAATCATGCCTGGCAGGCCCATGGGGGACCCGCATTCTTTCTCGCGGTGCTGATCGATCGCAGCGCCTGAGTTTCGAGGACAACGATGCCGATGCGAGACGCCCTGATCTTCGATGGCCTGCGAACGCCTTTCGGCCGTCACGCGGGCGCGCTCGCGCCGGTGCGGCCGGACGATCTGCTCGGCGGCGTCATCGCGAGTCTGATCGGGTGCAATCCCTCGGCCCGCGAGGCGATCGAGGACGTGGTCGCCGGCTGCGCGAATCAGGCGGGTGAGGACGCGCGCAACGTCGCGCGCCACGCCCTGCTTCTCGCGGGCCTGCCGGAAAGCGTCGGTGGCCAGACCGTCAATCGACTGTGCGGCCCGGGTCTGGCGGCCGTCGCGGACGCCGCGCGCGCCGTTCGATGCGGCGAGGGCGAACTGTTCGTCGCGGGCGGCGTGGAGAGCATGAGCCGTGCACCCTTCGTGATGGCGAAGGCGACGAGCGCATACTCCCGGCAAATGCCGACGTTCGACTCGACGATCGGCGCCCGTTTTCCCAATCCCGGCATCGAGGCGAACTTCGGCGCCGATACGATGCCCGAGACGGCCGACAACATCGCCAAGGGTCTGAGCGTTCCGCGCGACGACTCCGATCGCTTTGCGCTGGGCTCGCAGCAAAAATTCGAAGCGGCGCGGGCGGCAGGGTTCTTTATGGAGGAGATCGCGCCGGTCGAAATCGCCTCCGTGCGCGGCAAGCCGCCGGCGATCGTGTCGACCGACGAGCATCCCCGGCCACAAACGACGCTGGAATCGCTGCAAAGGCTGAAGCCGCTGTTCGAGGGCGGCGTCGTGACCGCCGGCAACGCATCGGGGATCAATGACGGCGCGGCGGCGCTGCTGATCGGCTCGGCCGCCGCCGGCGGTCGGCTGGGCCTCAATCCGCGCGGACGCATCCTATCGGCGGCCATCGCGGGCGTCGCGCCTCGCGTGATGGGTCTGGGGCCCGTGCCCGCCAGCAAAAAAGCGCTGGAGCGCGCCGGCCTCACGCTCGCGGAAATCGATGTGATCGAAATCAACGAGGCGTTCGCGACGCAGGTGCTGGGATGCCTCGTGGGACTCGACCTCGCCAGCGACGATTCCCGGATCAATCCCAACGGCGGCGCCATCGCGGTGGGCCATCCTCTCGGCGCCTCCGGCGCGCGGCTCGCATTGACGGCATTGCGCCAGTTGGAGCGGATCCAGGGACGCTATGCGCTCGTCTCGATGTGCATCGGGGTGGGGCAGGGCATCGCCGTGTTGATCGAGCGCGTGAAAGCCGGGTGAGAGCGAGAGGAGGGCGAGGCCAAGCCAATCGCCTTTGTCGCGCGCGGCCGATTCCCGAGGGGTGTACGCCGACCCCATCAAATCCGGCGACTCGGGCGACTAGCGAAGGTAAGTCGCCCGCACCCACCAGGCCGGCCGCTCGGCCTTGACCGCGCGCGCCGCGCGCGCGGCTGCGCCTCGATCTTCGTAGAGCGCGAAACAGGTCGCGCCCGAACCGGACATGCGCGCGAGATGAACGCCCGGCCCGGCCGCGAGCGCCGCGAGCGCATCCGATATCGCGGGCGCGATCGCTTCGGCGCTCGGCTGCAAATCGTTTCGACCTTGACGGAGCGCGGCCACGAAGTCGGCACCGGCGCTCGCGCTCGGAACGGGCGACGGGCCGTACCC
>JBAQGU010001179.1:0-7417 GCA_049287975.1 Roseiarcus sp. | reverse complement strand
CGCGACGGCGGCAAGGACATCACGTTCGAGGGTCATGTGAAAACGATGAGTCGGCCGAACGGCTCCGATTCGACCGCGGGCGAATCGATCAAAGGAGCGCAGCCATGAGATCCCTCGGCGCCCTCGCCGCGCTTTTCGTTCTGGCGACGCTGAACGCGCAGGCCGCGGCGAACAAGCCGACGCAGGGCTCGCCGCTGTTGCCTGGCGGCAATTCCAAGGAGCCGATCTCGATCGAGGCCGACAAGCTCGTCTATTTCGACAAGGAGCAGAAGGCGATCTACTCAGGCAATGTGGTGGCCATCCAGGGCGATACGAGATTGACCTGTTCGATTATGACGGTCCACATGACGAAGACGGCGGCGGCCAGGGCGCCGGCGGTCAAAGTCGCCGACGCGGGCCCGGCGCCCTCCTCCGAATCGAGCAGCGTCAGCCACCTGGACTGCGCCGGTCCCGTCACTGTCCTGTCGAAGACCCAGACCGCGACGGGCGACAGCGCCGTCTATGACAAGCCCCAGAACAAAATTTGGATAGTCGGCCACGTCACGCTGAGCGACAGGGGCAACGTCACCAAGGGCGACAAGCTGACCTACGATTTGACCTCGGGTCAGGCGACGGTCGATACCGGCGGGACCAGCAGCCGCGTCAAGGGCCTGTTTCTGCCGGGCTCCTCGGATGACACGGCCGCCGCCAAGCCCAAGGCGCCGAACTGAATGTTTCCTCGGCTATCCCTATCGCTCGCGGCAAGTCCCTCCGCCGGCGTGACGGTTCAGACCCTCGAGGCGCCGAGCGGCCTCGACGAGGCGAACGCGCCCGGCCCGTTCGAAGGCCGCGAAAGCTCGCTCGCCGTCTACAACTTGGGCAAACGATATGGCGCACGCGCCGTGGTCCAGGACGTGAGCCTGTACGTACGGCGAGGCGAGGCGGTCGGTCTGCTCGGTCCCAACGGGGCCGGCAAGACCACCGTCTTCTACATCATCACCGGCCTGGTCAGACCGGACAAGGGCGTCATCGAACTAGACGGAAACGCCGTGACGAGACTGCCGATGTACCAGCGCGCACGCCTGGGGATCGGCTATCTGCCTCAGGAAGCCTCGATTTTCCGCGGCCTGAACGTCGAGGACAACATTCGAGCGGTGCTGGAGGTCACCGAGCCCGACCGAAAGGCGCGCGAGGCGGCGCTCGATTCTCTGCTCGAAGAGTTCAACATAGCGCGGCTGCGCAAGGCGCCGTCGATCGCGCTGTCGGGCGGCGAGCGGCGACGTTGCGAAATCGCGCGCGCGCTCGCGGGAAAACCGTCTTTCATATTGCTGGACGAGCCTTTCGCCGGCATCGACCCGATCGCGGTCGGCGACATCCAGGACCTCGTCCGGCATCTCAAGGGTCGCGGCATCGGCGTCTTGATCACCGACCACAACGTGCGAGAAACGCTCGGTCTGATCGATCGCGCCTACATCATTCACAGCGGGCACGTGTTGACCGAAGGCCCGCCCGCCGCCATCGTCGAACATCCCGACGTCCGGCGGTTCTATCTTGGCGAGGATTTCCGGATGTAGGTGTGGCCGCCGACCGTCTTGTTCCCGATCCGCCTCTCGGCGAATCGCTTTCGGCCGCGCTCGGCGCGTGTCGCTACAAAAAGCACGGCTACAAGCGAGGATGTCATTCATCCTCGCCGAACCGCGCGGCCACCAGCGCGTCAAGCGCATCGAGCGCTTCGCGAGCCTGCACGCCGCGGGCGGCGACGCTGATCGTGGAGCCGAGTCCCGCGCCCAGCGTCAGTATGCCCATGATCGAATCGCCGCCCACCGTTTCGCCGCAGCGGGTGACCTTGATCTGGGCGTCGAATCGCTCGACGCATTGCACGAATTTGGCGGTGGCGCGCGCGTGCAACCCCTTGCGGTTGACGATCCGCATCTCACGCACCTGGGCCCCGGCGAATTCCGGCGGCGGCGGACAAGGCTCCTCGTCCGCGATTTCATCCACCTCGATCATTTGCCCGTCAGGACCTTGCTGGCGACGGTGATGTATTTGCGTCCGGCGTCGCGCGCCTCGATCACGGCATGGTCGAGCTCGGAATTTTCGCGTAACGTGGCGAGCTTGATCAGCATCGGCAGGTTGATGCCGCAGATCACCTCGATTCGGCCGCCCTCCATCGCCGAGATCGCGAGGTTCGAGGGCGTGCCGCCGAACATGTCGGTCAGCAACACGACACCGCTGCCATCCTGAACGCGTGAAGCCGCGTCGAGGATGTCGGAACGGCGCTGCTCCATGTCGTCTTCGGGGCCGATCGCGATCGTCTCGAACTGCGACTGCGGCCCGACGACATGCTCCAACGCGGCGCGAAAGCCGTTGGCGAGCTGCCCATGGGTCACAAGGACCATTCCGATCATCAACAACCCGCTACATACGGCGCCGTCGACTGAGCGCGTCTCGCGCCAACGGACCAACTCAACTCAGTAGATGCATTTTTGTGCAATGCGGCACATTGATCAAGCGAAATTAGCAATTCGTCAAGCACCCTTACGGGAACTTAGCAAGTCTGCGCAAGGCCGCATAGGCGCCGTCGAGCGGCCCCTTGGTCGAATCGAGGGCGAGTCGCGGCAGCCGAATGCCGAGCAATTCCGCGTGATCGTCGTCCGCGGGCCAACGCGACGGCGGATCACCGAGATCGACGACGAGACGAATGACCACGCGAGCTTCATGGGTCTCGACGAGCAATCCTTCGCCGCGACGCTCGATCGCGCCCTCGAAGCCGGAAACCCCTCGCGCCAGAAGGCGTTCCGCGGCGACGCTCAGGAAGATACGGTCATCGCCCACCAGCGCCGCGAAGCCGCCAGCTTGCCGCGCCAGGGCGATCATGGCGAGCGAAAGCGCGCTCTTTCCGGCGCCCGAAGGACCCCGGATCAGGGCGCCCCGCTCGCCTACCGCCACCGCACAGGCATGAATGCCCGATTCGCCGGCGCGGCGCGCAGGGCTCGAGGCCGTCATTTGGGACAGGCGGGCAGGCTGACGACGAAGCGCGCTCCCGCGCCGTGGCGGACTGGCGCGTCGGTCTCTGGATCGGGCCGCGCCGGATCGTCCGTCAACGGACGATTTTCGGCCCAAATTCCCCCGAAATGGGCTTGCACGATCTGCCGCGAGATCGAGAGTCCGAGGCCGGAATTCTGTCCAAATCCGTCGTCGGGGCGATCGGTATAGAAGCGCTCGAATATGCGCTCGAGCGCGTGAGGCGGGATTCCCGGGCCGTCGTCCTCGACCGTGAGCACGATTCGCTGCGGGTTCTCGGCGTCGCCGCCGGCCGCGCATGGCTCGCTGCCGAGATGGATTCGGACTTCCCCACCAGGCCGAGAGAACGAGCATGCGTTGTCGACCAGATTGGTGATCACCTGCGCCAAGCGCGAATCGTGGCCTAGGACCAAATAGGGCGAAACACCCGGCTCCGTCTCGGCATCGTCGATCGTCACCCGCAAGACGATTCCGCGGCTGCGCGGCGAATCGACGATCATGGAGACGACGGCGCGCAGCAACGCGGCGACGTCGACCGGCTCGGCGTCGCCTCGCGCGAGCTCGGCGTCAAGGCGCGAGGCGTCGGAAATGTCGCTGATCAGCCGATCGAGCCGGCGAACGTCGTGCTGCATGATCGACAGCAGGCGATCCCGCGAAGACGCCGATTTGACGCGCGGCAAGGTTTCGACGGCGCTCCGCAGGGAGGTGAGAGGATTCTTGAGTTCATGTGCGACATCGGCGGCGAAGCTCTCGATCGCCTCGATGCGGCTGTAGAGCGCATGGGTCATCTCGCCGAGCGCGCGCGAGAGATGGCCGATTTCGTCGGATCGATTGGTGAAGTCGGGGATTTGCTGGCGCGATCTTATGCCTCGCTGAACCCGTTCGGCCGCCTCGGCGAGCCTACGCAAGGGTTCGGCGATCGTATTGGCTTGCGAGATCGAGAGAATGAGCATCACGGCCGCCGCGACCAGGAAGTATCGCAAGAGCGCCCAACGTTCGCTGGCGATCACCTTGTCGATGTCGCGGCCCTGAGTCGACAGGACCAGGGCGCCTCGGATCGCGCTCGTCCGCTGAATCGGCACCGCGACGGAAACGATGGTTTCCCCGTCCGAATTGACGCGGACGATCGAGCCGACCTTTCCCGCAAGCGCTTCGGCGACCTCGGGCCGCGATTTGCCGTTGTCCGCCCAGTTGCCGCGTCCACGCGGCGCCTTGGGGCGGTCGAAGACGCGGCGAACCACGCTCCATGCGCGCTGGAGCCAGGTCGTGTCTTCGTTCGCCGGGTCGCTCGCATCGGCGCGCGATGTCGAGGCGCGCGAACTCACGGTCTGCGAGTCGAGCAACAAGAGCCCGTCACGGTCGTAGATGCGCGCGCGTGTGTGGGTCGGCGTCACCAAACGATGCAGCACCGGCCCGACCCGCTCGGGATTGATCGAAAATGTGATCGCATCTTCGTCGTTCGGCGCGGGCGGCGGCGTTTCGCCGGGCGCGAGCTGAAGCAATTTTTCGGGATCCAGCGTGATCGTGTCGGTTCCCACGGCTGCCGAGGCGGCGATCGCCGCGGCGATGATGTTCGCCTGGGTCGTCAGACTCTGGGTTCGCGCGTCGATGATGTCGGCGCGGAACTGGCTGAGCAGTAGGAAGCCGACCACCAGGACCACCAGTCCCCCGAGGTTCAGCGAGACTATGCGCCGCGTCAGCGAAGAGGAGAAACGCGCCTCTACCGCTCGTCGCAACCATCGCGCGCGCAGGCGCCAGCGCGACCTCCGCCAGCGCGCGCCCGCTGAAGTCGATATTGCTTCTCGGTGCGCCTCGCTGCTCATTTCATGGCGGCTCCGCCGCTCAGGATTCCCGGAAGCGATATCCGACGCCATAGAGGGTTTCGATCATTTCGAATTCCGACTCCACGACCTTGAACTTCTTGCGAAGCCGCTTGATGTGGCTGTCGATCGTGCGATCGTCGACATAGACCTGATCGTCGTAGGCGGCATCCATCAATGCGTTACGGCTCTTGACGACGCCCGGCCGGGTCGCGAGCGCCTGCAAGATCAGGAATTCGGTGACCGTCAGCGTCACGGGAATCCCATCCCAAGTGCAGGTATGGCGCTCCGGATCCATTTTCAATCTGCCTCGCTCCAGGATTTTCGCCTCGTTTTCCTTCTGTGTAGCCGCGTCCTTGGGATTGGCCCGACGCAGGATCGACTTGACGCGCTCGACCAGCAGGCGCTGGGAAAACGGTTTGCGGATGAAATCGTCGGCGCCCATCTTGAGGCCGAACAATTCGTCGATCTCCTCATCCTTCGAGGTGAGGAAGATTACCGGCAGATCCGACTTCTGTCTGAGCCGGCGAAGCAATTCCATGCCGTCCATCCGCGGCATCTTGATGTCGAAGATTGCCAGATCGGGCGGGTTGGCCTTCAACCCCTCGAGCGCGCTCGCGCCGTCGGTATAGGTCTGAATGCGATACCCCTCCGCCTCCAGCGACAGCGAGACGGAGGTGAGAATGTTGCGGTCGTCGTCGACCAGAGCGATTGTCGGCATTGAGCTTCCGATTTGATTTCACTTGTCGTCAGCGGCCGCCGGACCCGATCCGACCGAGCGCAGACGATGGCATGGGGAGGCTTCGCGGCTGAAATGTGACGCTTATTCCGGAGCCGCGCCGCGGTGGGCGGTGATTCTCACCATTATAAACAGAGTTTGACCGGTTTGGCCAATTTCGATCGAGGGTCGAGTGCCGGCCGCTCCCCAGGGGCCGAAATCTGAGCATATAAAGCGTCCACACCTCGCCCCGGGGGGGAACGCAGCCAGGAGGCGCTTGTAGTGACGACCCGAGAGCGATCCGCCGCGCCATCGCCAGGCGCCGCGAGCGACGCCAAACGGTTGCTGCGCCTCGCTCGCGTGGGTGCGCTGGCGACGATCGACGGCGCAGCGGGAGCGCCGCTGACGACGCTGGTCGGCGTCGCCAGCGACTGGGACGGCTCGCCGTTGTTTCTGATGTCCGAACTGTCGCGCCACACCCGCAACCTCGCGCTCGATGCCCGGGCCTCGCTGCTGCTCACCAGCACCGGCGGCCGCGGCGATCCGCTCAATCGGCCGCGCCTGACCATCGGCGGCCCGATCGCGCCGCATCCTGATCCGACCTCCCGGGGGCGCTATCTCCAGCGCAATCCCAAGGCCGGACTTTATGCATCCTTCACCGACTTCGCGATGCGGCGGCTGCAAATCGAAACGATCCATTTCAACGGCGGCTTCGGCCGCGCCGACGCTCTGAGCGTCGCCGATCTGCTGTCGCCCGCCGCCAGCGACACCGAGGCGCTCATCGAGGCCGAGCCGCATCTGCTCCAGGAGGTCCAGTCCTTGGGCGCCGAGGCGGTCGCGCGGCTCGCGGGCGTCCCCGCGGGAAGGAGGGTCTGGCGCCCCATCGGACTCGACGCCGAGGGCTTCGACCTCGCCGCGGGCGGGATGCCGGCGCGAGTCGATTTTTCCTCGCCTGCGCTCGATCCCGACGCTTGGCGCGAGCGGCTCAGAGAAAAACTCGCGACCTCGGCTGCCTCATGAAGGGACGGTCGCCTTTTTTGCTGCGATGCAATATTTAGCCCCGATCGCGCGCCCGTCCCCCACGTCTGCGAAACCGGAGTCTACGATGTCCCTCGCCAAACGCCACGCCCTCGTCACCGGCTCCATCAGCGACGCCGCACAGATCACCGGGGCTAGTCTTTCGATCGACGGCGGCTGGACGGCGGCGTGAGCGCGTCGATCAAGCGGGTCAATCTCGCGCTGCAGGGCGGCGGATCGCACGGCGCCTATTCGTGGGGCGCGCTCGACGCCTTGCTCGAAGACGAGCGGATAGAAATTGTCGGCGTCAGCGGCGCGAGCTCGGGCGCCATGAACGCGGTCGTGTTCGCCGCTGGCCTGCAGGAGGGCCGCACGAGCGCGCGGCGGAGGCTCGGGGAATTCTGGCTCTCCGTCAGCCAGGAGGGCGCGTTGCCCGCGGTCGAGCGCCCGCTGTTCGACGCCTGGCTGCGCGCGTGGAAAGCCGCGTTCACGCCGCAGGGCTGGGTGGACGCGGTTTCGCAGGTGATTTCGCCCTATGCGTTCAATCCGCTCAATATCGATTTGCTGCGCGGCTGTCTCGCCTCCGTCGTCGATTTCGAGTCGCTGAGGCGCGGCGCCGGCCCGAAGCTGTTTGTCGCCGCCACCAACGTATGGACGGGACAGGGCGAGATTTTTCGCCGCGAGGTCCTCACTCCCGATCATGTGATGGCGTCGGCCTGTCTGCCGCGATTGTTTCAGGCGGTCGAGATTGGCGGCGTGCCCTATTGGGACGGCGGCTATTCCGGCAATCCGCCGCTCTGGCCGCTGTTCTACGAGACCGACTGCCGCGACGCGATCATCGTGCAGATCAATCCAGTCG
>JBAQGU010001178.1:0-22424 GCA_049287975.1 Roseiarcus sp. | reverse complement strand
GGTTTCTCGTGCGCATCGCGATAATGGGAGTTGGCGGCCTGGGCGGCTACTTCGGCGGTCGGCTCGCGAACGCCGGTGCAGATGTGGCTTTCCTCGCCCGGGGCCGAAATCTGGCGGCCTTGCGGAACGAAGGACTGCGAATCCGGAGCCAGCTCGGCGATCTGCATTTGGCGAAGGTCGTCGCCACCGACGATCCGGCGGCGCTCGGACGGGTGGACCTCGTCATCATCGCGGTGAAACTGTGGGATACTCAGGAAGCGGCGCGTGAGATCGCTCCCCTCGTCGAGCGCGGAGCCAGCTTAGTGTCGTTCCAGAACGGCGTCGGAAAAGACGATGTGTTGCGAAAGGAATTTGGCGACGAGCCGGTGATGGGAGGTGTCTGCTACGTCGCCGCGAGTCTCGCGGAACCTGGCGTCGTCGCGCACACCGGCAAGATGCAACGTCTCGTCTTCGGTGAGTACGACGGAACACGATCGGCGCGCGCGGAGGCGTTTCTCGAAGCCTGCCGGCGTGCGGAGATCGACGCGGAGTTGAGCCGCGATATCAAGCGGGCGATCTGGGAGAAGTTCGTCTTCCTGGTCGGCTTATCCGGGGCGACCGCATCGATGCGCGCACCGATCGGTCCGATCCGCTCAAACCCCAGATCGCGCGCGTTTCTGCTCGACGCGATGCGCGAGGTCGTCGCGGTCGGACGCGCGCTCGGCGTGACGCTCGCCGAAGACTTCGCAGAGGACCGGCTCGCTTTCTGCGACGGGCTGCCGGCTGAGATGGTTGCTTCAATGTACGCCGATTTGGTGGCTGGCCGGCGCCTGGAATCGCCATGGCTGAGCGGCGCAATCGTCAAACTCGGCGCCGCTTCGTCCATTCCGACCCCGGTCAACCGAGCAATTGATGATATCCTGGCCCTCTACGTCGAGGGGCGCGGCGAGAAGCCATGACCCCGCCGCTGCTCACCATCCGATCCGTTCGCTCCACGCCCGTCGATGTCCCGATGGCGCGGCCGCTCGGAACCAGCGTACAGTCAATTCGCAGCGCCCCCCTGCTCTTGATCGATCTCGAGACGGAAGAAGGCGTGACAGGGCGGTCCTATCTCTTCTGTTACGTCGGGATGGCGGCGGCGGCGATCGCCCGCGTGCTGGACGACGCGATCGAGGGGATTGCGGGCGACCGATTGGCGCCGCTGGACGTCGCGGCGAAGCTCGCCCGGCGCTACAGGCTGATCGGTGTTCAGGGCATCGTCCGGATGGCGCTCGCGGGGCTGGACGTCGCCTTATGGGACGCGCTGTCGATCGCCGCCGGCTTGCCGCTCGTCAGCTTCCTCGGCGGCTCGCCGCGACCGATTCCGGCCTACAACAGCAATGGCCTCGGCCTGATGGCGCCCGAAAAGGTCGCCGACGAGGCCGAAGAATTGCTGGGGCATGGATTCCGCGCCATAAAATTGCGTCTCGGACGCGCCGAGCGGCGCGACGACCTGGTGGCGGTTCGTGCGGTCCGCGGCCGTCTTCCCGACGAAGCAGCCTTGATGGTCGACTACAATCAGGCGCTTTCCGTTGCAGAGGCGATGGACCGCGGACGGGCGTTGGAGGGCGAGGGAATCTACTGGATCGAAGAGCCGATCCGGCATGACGACTACCTCGGTTGCGCCTCGCTCGCACACGCGCTATCGACGCCCATTCAGATCGGCGAGAATTTTTCGGGCGTTCAGGCGATGGCGGCCGCTCTGGCCGCCGGAGCGAGCGACTACGTGATGCCGGATCTCGAGCGCATCGGCGGCGTGACAGGCTGGCAGCGCGCGGCGGGGTTGGCGATGGCGGCGGACGTCGAGATGTCCTCTCATCTCTTCCCAGAGGTCAGCGCGCATTTGCTCGCCGTGACGCCGACTTGTCATTGGCTCGAGTATGTGGATTGGGCGACGCCCGTTCTCGCGGAGCCACTGCGGATAATGGAAGGATTGGTCACGGCGCCGAACCGTCCGGGGACCGGTCTCGTTTGGGACGACGCGGCCGTGAAGCGGTTCCGGATGACCTGAGCGACCGACGCGGGGCTCATGCGGGGGGTGCGGGCTGCGCCATGGGATTGGGAGAGTTGCCGAATCGTAGGTTCGGCTGGGATTCGCGCCGCAAGGCAATCGATGGCTGCGCGGTCAGCGGAAGGAGCTCGCGATGACTGTCCGCGCTGTGGTGTTCGATGCTTACGGGACACTTTATGACGTGCAATCCGTGGGTCGTCTGGCGACCGAATTATGCGGCGACAAGGGCGAGTTGATCACGCAATTGTGGCGCCTGAAACAACTCGAGTACACGTGGCTGCGCGGCCTGATGCAGATATACGAGGATTTCTCTGTCGTGACCCGCGACTCGCTCGATTTCGCCTTGGAGCGCGTGGGCGTGAGGTCGACGGCGACGATTCGCGATTCACTGATGGCGAAGTATCTGAAGCTGGACCTCTACCCTGAGACCCTCCGAGCACTGGAAGCGCTGGCGGATTATAGATTGGCCATCCTCTCCAACGGCAGTCCCGCCATGCTCGACTCGTTGGTCGAGGCATCCGGCGTCGGCTCGCTGTTCTCCGAAGTGATCAGCGTCGACCGGGTGAAGACCTACAAGCCCGACCCGAGATGCTACGAACTCGCCGCAAAATCGCTCGGGGTAGCTGGAGACGAAGTGCTCTTCGTCTCTTCGAACGGTTTCGATGTCGCCGGAGCCAAGCAATTCGGCTTCCGTGTCGCCTGGGTCGAGCGTGGGGGGGGCCGTCCGCCGCCAGCGAGCTCCGCTGTCGGGCCGACCGAACTATTCGGCCTTCTGCGCGGAGGCGCCGAGAGGCTGGGACGTGGCGCGGATGCGCGCGTCGCGGCGCTGACCGATTTGCCAAGGGTATTGATCGATTTGGCCGAGTGATCGGCGACACGAACGCAAGGGTCCCACACGCGGGCACGCGCGTCGCCCGAGTTAGCGCGCTTCTCCTCGAGGTTTCGGCTTGATTCGCCTTGGCGCCCCGAACGCGACCGCCGCGACGACATGGCGATCGCGTCTTCACCGCAAGCGAAAATTAGTCGGGCGACAATGCCCGAGGCTTGACGCGTCAATCTCGCTGCAGTAACAAGTCATCAGTCATCTTATGACTGAAGCGAGACCAAGGGAGTGAACGATGCCGAAGGTACTGATTTTGACCGGCGATGCCGCCGAGGCGTTGGAAGTTATTTATCCGCATCAGCGTCTGCGGGAAGAAGGCTACGAGGTCGTCGTCGCCAGCTTGTCGCGCAAGCTGATGCAATTGGTAGTCCACGAAATGGTGCCCGGGAACGACACCTTCGTCGAGAAGCCGGGCTACCACTGGCCGGCGGACGTCGCGTTCTCCGAAGTCGATCCGTCCGATTATGCGGCCATTGTCATTCCTGGCGGACGGGCGCCCGAATACATTCGAAACAACCCCGACTTCCTACGCATCATTCATCACGTCTTCAAGGAAGGCCTGCCCGTGGCGCACCTGTGTCACGCCTCGATCGCCTTGGCGACCGCCGGCGTTCTCAAGGGTCGGCGGATCGCCGCGTTTCCGGAATTGCAGTCCGACGTCGAGGCCGCGGGCGCCGAGTTCGTGAACGCTGAAGTTGTCGTGGATGGACCGATGGTATCGGCACGCGCCTATCCCGATCATCCCGCGTGGATGCGCGAATTCATGCGAATTCTGCGAAAGCGCGCGCCGGTATCGACGCCGGTCGCGGTCGCCGCGGAATAGCTGTTGTCGCTGAGTATCGATCACCGTCCGCCCCTCGATCGATTGCAACGGTCGGGGGGTCGCTCTCGCTACGGAGCCGCGGCGCGCGTTACCATGCGGAGCGTCCGACAGTTTTGGCGAGAGCTCGAAAACCCCATATGTCGGCATTTCCGCCCGTTATGTTCGTCGAGCCTTGTGTGATACGTGGAGGTAGATCGACTGAAGGGCGGCTCTATGAATCGGGTTGAAAAGGCGGTAGAACCACGACGAAACTTTCGTCCGGTGAGGCGTTCGCAACTCGTCGACGAGGTTATCGAGCAATTGCGCCTGCGGGTCGGTTCGGGCGATCTCAAAGTGGGCGACAAGATTCCCCCCGAGTCCGTCCTCGTCGCGGAATTGGGCGTCGGCAGGACTACGCTTCGTGAGGCCGTCCGCGTGCTCGAACACGCGGGGTTGTTCGAAGTCCGACAGGGTTCGGGCACCTATCTGCGGTCGATTTCCAACTCGGAGACCTTCGCTCCTCGGTTGCGGCACGCGCGCGTGCTGGAGGTTCTCGACGTCCGACGCGCCCTCGAGATCGAAATGACGCGCATGGCGGCGGCCTATAGGACGGACGCGGCGCTTGTCGCGATGAGAGAAGCATTGGATCGTATGCGGCGCGGCATGGATTCCAGCGACGAACGCGGATTCATCGACGCGGAAATGGAACTCTATCGCATCATCGCGGCGGGGACGCAAAACTCGATCATGATCGAGATGTACGCGCTGTTTTCCGAGGCGCTGCGGCTCGCGCTCACCCAGATCGTCGCCATCGCCGGAGTCATGCCGGACTGCGTGAGCCGCCACGAACTGCTGTTCAAAGCGATCGCCGCGCGGGACGTCGACCGTGCCGAGGCCGTCGCCAAGGCGCATCTCGCGCGCGTTACGAAGCTTGTTCAAGAAGTTCTGGGGGATGCGCGCGTAGACGACGCCGGTCGGTCGTGACGGGCCGGACGCCCCTGTAGCCGTACATCGATCGATGGCGTTACGAACGATGAAGGCGACTCTCGCAGGTCGACCGCAGCCGCGATGACGGTCATCGTCGTGGTGCAAGTTCCGAGCGGGCGTCCAGGGCGTGGTTGTCGCGCGAGGGAGTGAAAATGATCCCGATTGTGGCGACCGCGGTGGGAGGCCGATCTCGACGGCGTGTCCGTTCCGACTTCGCCGTTTGATTTGGCCCCTCGATCCCCGCAGGACGCCTCTCGCGATCGCTCGGTTTCGCGACCGCCAGTCCACCTGGTTCGCATGCGCATGCGCAATCCCGAGCGATGCGGGACGCGCCTCGACCTCATCCCGGATACGCGTTGAATACCCCACCGTGGTGGACGGCCGGCAACAACGGTCCCAGCCCCCTGCTTCGCCGACCCTTTCGGGGGTCGGCATCGGTGCTGATCTGATGAAGTCGAGCTCATGAGGTGGGCGCGAAACCTCTCGGAAAGTCCGACGCACGGAATATTTTGAGAAAAGGCGCCACAGACCTCGCAAGCCGATTGACAACGAGAAAACGCGCGGCTAATTTTAATTCATCAGACGTCTTATGAATTAGAAGTCGCAAGATGGGTAGGGTGGATCTCCCCCGGGGGGAAGCCCCCTCCGCTCGACCAAGGAGGAAACGCACAATGATCGAGTTCAGGGATTACGCCGAAAAGTACTCGCACATTCGGATGGTCCGCAGAGACGGCATCTTGGAGATCACGTTCCATAGCGATGGGGGGACGCTCGTCTGGGGGGGCGGACCGCACGGACAGTTCGGTCCCGCGTTCCATGACATCGCCCAGGATCGCGAAAACAAGCTCGTCATCATGACCGGAACCGGAGACGCGTTCATCGAAGAGATCAACGCCGAAATCCTCGGCGAGCGCCTCCCGAAGAGCAAGATCACGCCGACCACCTGGGATCACATCTACAGCGACGCCAAACGTTTGCTGATGAACCTGCTCGATATCGAAGTTCCCGTGATCGCTGCGGTGAACGGCCCGGTCAACATCCACGCCGAGATCGCCGTGCTGAGCGATATCGTTCTGGCCGCCGACCACGCCGCGTTCGCCGATGCGCCTCATTTCCCCAACGGCCTCGTCCCCGGAGACGGCGTTCATGTGATATGGCCTTATCTTCTGGGTAGGAACCGCGGTCGCTATTTCCTGCTGACCGGCCAGCGGCTGTCCGCCCAGGAGGCGTTGCAGCTGGGCGTCGTCAACGAGGTCATGCCCGCTGACAAGCTCCTGCCCCGCGCCAGGGAGCTCGCGCGGCAAATTCTCAACCAGCCTCCGCTCACCGTGCGCTACGCGAGGGTGGTGATGACGCAGGAGCTCAAGAAACTGATGCTCGAGCACCTCAGCCACGGACTTGCGCTGCAGGGTTTAGCCGCGAACGAATATTGGCCGAGCTAGCTATCTGAACAACGATCGGCGCGGAGCCGGCTCGTCGCTCGATGCGACGACCACCTGAGACCCCGACGGTAATGATTTTTCGACGTCCGGTCGGCGAAGTCGTCGGAGTCACCGAAGCCGCGGTCTCCCGCGCGATCATCGAAGGAGAAGTCGAGGTCGACGCCTCGGACGAACTTCGATTCCGCGGGCCTGACGCCAACGACTTCTCGTGTTCGGGCGACGTCAGATGACTCGGCCGCAGAGCCTTGTGCCATCAGGCAGCAATCGGGATCGTGGCTTTTCGCCTGCAGTAGAGCAACCGAGGGGATCACGGAAATGTTGGTTTGTTTGAGTTGACGCTGCCTGTTTTCGGGCACAGGACCAAACCACGCCCGAGAGAACCGATATTGCCGCCGCCGAAGCGGCTTCGCCTGTCCGCAAGTGCATCGCAAGACCCAATCGTCACGGCGCCCTGAAATGAGAAAAACCCTAAAGGAGAACCAAATGATCCGTTTCTACTTCCATCCCACTCCTAATCCGGCCAAGGTCGCCCTGTTCCTGGAGGAGACCGGTCTCCCTTATGAAGTCGTTCCGGTCGACACGAGCAAGGGCGAGCAACACGCGCCGGCATTTCGGGTCATCAATCCGAACGGCAAAGTGCCGGCGATTGTCGACACCGAAGGGCCCGGTGGCCGCGAGGCCAGCGTGTTCGATTCGAGCGCCATCCTCCTATATCTCGGCGACAAGACCAATCGCCTGGTCGGCTCGCCCGCCGATCGGCCCGAACTGCTTTCCTGGCTCTTCTTCATCGCGACCGGCCTGGGCCCCTTCTCCGGTCAGGCGGTGCACTTCCAACATGCCGCGCCAGAAAAGATTCCTTATGCCGTGAATCGCTATCGACGCGAAGTCGAACGTCATTATCGTATTTTGGACGAGCATCTGGCGGGGCGCGACTATACCGTCGGCGACGGATTTTCAATCGTCGATATTTCGGCCTGGGGTTGGCTAGATCGAGCCACGAGAGTGCTGCCCGGCGAGGCGAACCCGCTCGCCACTTTTCCCAATCTCGCGCGCTGGTTCGCCGCGATCGACGCTCGCCCCGCGGTGGCGCGCGCCCGCGCCGTCGCAAAGGACCACGCGTTCAAAAAGGAAATGGATGAAGAGACCCGGCGCGCGCTGTTCCCGTCCAATTATCCCTCAATGACGAAGTGAGCGATCCGCGTCGGGTCTGCTTGCACTCGCGACGGCGCTCTAGTGGAAAGACAACCTCGATGATAGACCTTTATTACTGGCCCACCCCCAACGGTCACAAGATCACGATCTTCCTGGAAGAAGCGGGTCTGGAATATCGTATCCGCCCGATCGACATCAGCGCCGGCGATCAGTTTCAACCGGCGTTTCTCGCCTTCTCGCCCAACAACAGGATGCCGGCGATTATTGACAACGAACCGGAGGACGGCGGCGAACCGGTCGGCGTATTCGAGTCGGGAGCGGTCCTTCTGTACCTAGCCGAGAAGATCGGCGCCTTCCTGCCCGCCGACCTCCGCGGACGCAAGACCGTCATGGAATGGCTGTTCTGGCAGGTGGGCGGCCTCGGTCCGATGGCGGGACAGAATCATCATTTCGGCCAATACGCGCCGGAAAAGATTCCTTACGCGATCGGCCGGTACGTGAACGAGACCAATCGGCTCTATGGCGTGCTCGATCGTAGGCTAGCCGATCACGTGTTCCTCGCTGGCGAGAACTACACGATCGCCGATATGGCCTGTTATCCCTGGATCGTTCCGTGGACGCGCCAGCAACAGAACCTCGACGATTTCCCGAACCTTCGTCGCTGGTTCCAACTTGTCAGGGCACGTCCGGCGACGGTGCGCGCGTACGCAAAGGCCGAGCCGTACTCGAGCCGGCCCGCCGTAACGGAAGCCGGCAAGAAGATCCTCTTCGGGCAAACAGCAGCGAGCGCAAAGGGCCGATGACGCGTCCAAAGACATTAGACGCGGCGCTCATCATCGGCCAAGGAAAGAAAGCCGGCGTGCTATGTAACTAAATCCGACCGCAGCCGAAAGCATGAAGCGACGATAGAGTTAAATATGTTACGCGGCGCCCCCGCTTCGCGCCCGCAGGAGAACTCGATGTCTTACGAGCACAAATCAGCGGCGCCCATCGCCTGTATTTTCTTGTTGATGGCTTTCTTTGTCGGGTTCGCCACGGTGGCGGCATCCGCCGAGGATCTCGGCCCTCCTGTCGGCTCCATCGCGCCCGATATCGGCGCCCGCGTCGATGCGACCGGCAAACCCCGCACATTGGCCGATGTGATGGGCAAGAACGGAGTGGTCCTGATGTTCTTTCGCTCGGCGGATTGGTGCCCCTATTGTCAGGCGCAATTGATCGACGTGAATGGTGGCGTCGCGGAGATCGAGAAGCGGGGTTACCGCGTCGCTGCGCTCTCGTATGACAGTCCCGAGATCCTCCAGAGGTTCGCAACGAAGCGCAATATCGCCTTCACGTTTCTCTCCGACCCGAAGTCGGAGGTGATCGACCTCTATAAGCTGCGCGACCCGCAATATCCGCCGGGCAGCCGCGCCTATGGCGTACCCCGGCCGATCATCTTCGTTCTCGACAAGCAGGGCGTGATCAAGGCGAAGCTGTACGAGGAGAGCTTCAAGGTTCGTCCCCCAGTCACCGCCGTCATCGCCAAATTGGACGAGCTGAACAAGGGGCTGTGACGTGCGAAATCCGCTTCCGTTTGTTTCCCCCGGAGCGTTGGCTTTCGCCTCGATGTTGTCGGCGACGACCGCCTCTGCAGAGAACACTGCCCCGATCGGCCCGCATGTCACCGCGAGCTTGATCGCCGAGACCCGGAACGTCGTCGCGGGCCAGCCTCTGCATGTCGCGCTGAGGCAGCAGATTCAGCCGGGATGGCATACCTATTGGTCGAATCCCGGCGAATCCGGCCTCCCCACCACGATTGATTGGACACTGCCTCGTGGCTTCAGGGCGCAGCCGATCTCATGGCCCATCCCCGAGCGGTTCACCGCCGGACCCGTGGTCGGCTATGGCTACGGACACGACGCCATTCTCCCGGTGACAATCGAGGCGTCGTCGGATTTGCGGCCAGGAACCGATGTGACGCTTTCGGCCCACGCGAGTTGGCTCGCCTGTTCGGACATCTGTGTTCCCGAGGAAGCCAACCTCGACCTTTCTCTTCCAGTGGGAA
Organism: Roseiarcus sp.; assembly: GCA_049287975.1. Taxonomy (GTDB): domain Bacteria; phylum Pseudomonadota; class Alphaproteobacteria; order Rhizobiales; family Beijerinckiaceae; genus Roseiarcus. The sequence continues at coordinate 13,085 of JBAQGU010001178.1, read as the reverse complement.
CGGCGCTCGCGCCTGATGCCGAATGGGTCGCCGCCTTCGCAACCGCCCGAGCCCAGATTCCCACTCCCAATCCGTTCACAACGACTGCGACCGCGGCGGCCGACGAGTTGACGCTTCGGATTGCGACAGGCGATGCGACACGACTTCAGAACGTCATCTTCTTTCCCGCCGACGCCGATGTGGTCGACGACGAGGCTGCCCAGTCGATCGTCGCCAACTCTGAAGAATTGGTTGTGAGGCTTCGTAGGGACAAGACGAAACCTCCTCCTGCGACGCTCGACGGCGTTCTCGCTTTCACCGATCAGGCCGCGCAAGGCGGGGACGTTTCCAGGGCGATTTCGATTTCGGCCCCGATTGCCGCCAAGGCCTCGATGGGATACGCGCCCCTCGCGTTGTTGACGGCGGTAATGCTGGCTTTTGTGGGCGGGGTCATCCTCAATCTCATGCCTTGCGTGCTGCCCGTACTTTCGATCAAGGTGCTCGCTCTGGCGAGGCATTCTCACTCGACATCACGCGAGATGCGGCTTCAGGGGCTCGCCTATGCCGCGGGCGTGCTGGCGAGCTTCGGGGTCATCGGCGGCGCATTGATCGCGCTGCGCGCGGCAGGAGCCGAGATCGGCTGGGGATTCCAGCTGCAGTCGCCGATGTTCGTCGCACTGATGATCTATCTGCTGTTTGCGGTCGGGCTAAGTCTTTCCGGCGTTTTCGAGATCGGCGGCAAGCTCAATGCGGTCGGCGGCGATCTGGCGTCCCGCGAGGGGTACGCGGGCTCGTTCTTCACGGGGGCGCTGGCCACGCTCGTCGCGACCCCGTGCACCGGGCCATTCATGGCGGCGAGCATCGGCTATGCGGTTACCCAGCCATGGTACGTCTCCCTCGCCGTTCTCGAAGCCGTCGGCGCCGGGCTGGCTTTTCCCTATGTGGTCATCGCGTTCAGTCCCCGCGCGCGAGGCGCACTGCCGAAGCCTGGCATGTGGATGGTCCGGTTGAAGGAGATCCTCGCTTTTCCGGTCTACGGGACCGCCGTCTGGTTGATGTATGTGTTGTCGCAGCAGGTCGACGCCTCCGGGACGACGATCGCGCTGATGGGGCTGGTGCTGATCGCCTTTTCTGCTTGGTTCTACAACGCGGTCTACCTGAGCGACGGCCATTGGCGCCGATGGGGGATCGGGGTGTCGATGCTGGGCGTCGTGGGAGCCCTCGCTCTGCTGTCCCTGATTGGCGGCGGAGCCGCCGCACCGATCGCCGCCAACCAAATCGACGCGTGGCAACCCTTCAGCCTATCGAGATTGGAGACGCTTCGCGCCGAGGGCCGACCCGTGTTCGTCGACTTCACGGCGGCGTGGTGCATCACGTGCAAAGTGAACGAGCGGATCGCGCTCGCCGATGCCTCGGTGGTCAAGGCATTCGCGGATCGCCGGGTCGCGGCGCTCAAAGCCGATTGGACTCGGCAGAATGCCGACATCACACGGATCCTCGAAGCGAATGGCCGCGCTGGCGTCCCGTTGTATCTATTCTATCCGAAACCGGGAGCGAAGGGAGAACGCAAGCCGCCGACCGTTCTGCCGCAGCTTCTTACGGCGGCGTCGATTCTCAGCGAGGTCCGGCAGGAGTAAATTTCGAGGAGCGGCTGAAAGCCACTCCGCCGCTATTGACGATCCTTTTAGGCTTTGCGAGCGGATCCCTCTCATCTGGGGCTTCGGCCGATAAGTTTAATTGTGCTCATTTCCAGCGTTGGTTGCATACGATGAGACCTTTGCGGCGGCGCGCAAAGCAAGCAGGGTAGCCACGAAGGTCACTGGCGAAGATGATCTATCCTCGGGTCTAGGATTCTGTTCCTGTCCCGGCAACGCGCGGTCCGCACACAAGACGACATTGAGAAGATTGTCCACGGGCGAGATCGCGCAAGAGGGGTTCCGTCCGATACCCGAAGGGGGATGGTAAACAGGAAATCATCGATGAGCGAAATCACATTATCGACAGTCCCTTGCGACTCCAGTGGAACCAAGGTCCGCGGGGCCGCCGCGCCGGCGGAAGCGTCCCGGCAAACCATCTTGGTCTTTCAAGGCGGCGGCGCGCTCGGCGCATATCAAGTCGGCGTCTATCAGGCTCTGCACGAAGCGGGCGTCGAGCCAGATTGGGTAATTGGAACGTCGATCGGCGCAATCAACGCCAGCCTGATCGCGGGCAACCGGCGCGAAGACAGGCTCGACCAAATGAACGCCTTCTGGAAGCGCGTCCAGAACGCTCCCTGTCTCGCCGCAGCTTCCAACTTGCCGTGGCTCGGGGCCGCGATGCCAAACCTGGCGACGTTATTGTCGGGAATCTCCGGTTTCTTCCAGCCAAACCTTCTCGCCTTTCTGGGTTTGAACACTCCACTGGCCTCAGAAGCGGCTGGCTATTATTCGACACTGCCGCTCCGTGCGACCCTGGACGATCTTGTCGATTTTTCCGTGCTCAATTCTGGGGTAACTCGGCTCACGGTCGGCGCGGCGAACGTCCGAACCGGCGCGATGCGCTACTTCGATAGTCGCGAGGAGGAAATCTCGTGCGAGCACATCATTGCCTCGGGAGCGCTTCCGCCCGCTTTCCCGCCGGTGCGCATCGACGGCGAGCTCTATTGGGACGGTGGAATTCTCTCCAATACCCCAGTCGAGGCGGTATTCGACGATAACCCCCGCCGCAATTCGCTGGTCTTTTCGGTCCATTTGTGGAATTCGGACGGCGCCGAGCCACGAACGATGGGACAGATAATCAATCGGCAGAAGGATCTGCAATACTCCAGTCGGACGGTCACCCACATCAAAAGACAGAAGCAAATACATTGCCTGCGACACATCATCGCCGAATTGGCGGCTCGCCTCCCCGATGTTGAGCAGGCTCAGCCGGACGTACTACGGATGGCGGCGTATGGATGCCTGACGCGGATGCATGTGGTGCGACTGCTGGCTCCCACTATCCAGAACGAGGACCACACTAAAGACATCGATTTCAGCCGCTCGGGCATACGCGAGCGGCGAGAGGCCGGATACGCCGACACCTGCCGCGTCCTGGAGCAAAAACCATGGGAGGGCGACTATGACCCTCTCGAGGGTTTCGTTCTGCATGCGCCGCAGGAACCAGCTGTGAAAGCGCCAACGATAAGACTCCCGTAGGCGCGCCTCCGCCGCCAAGCGCACCCGATTGGCATGAATTCCACCCCGCCTGTACCGGGTGCGAGCGACGACCGTCATCGCCCGCGGTCCGAATCGCCAGGATCCAACAGACTGAAAGCCGGGATGACGAAGTGAGTTTCTTCGACCGCCGCGATTCGTCGGGTCGCTTGCCGAAGCGCCAAGCCGCGACTATGGCGCCGAACGGTCGGAGGCCTCCAACCGCCGACTCGGCGGCTTCGGTGTCAATTCCGGACCTCCGAGTTCACGGAATTTTCCCACGGCGGACTTATCTGGATGATGATGTAACACACTCCGATGAGCGAACGAAGTACTCGCGTGCGCTGAAAACTCGCGCACTGAAAAACCAACTGGGAGATAGTCACATGCCTATCCGATCATCTGTGAGCTCACTTCTTTTGAGCGGCGCCGTAACCGCGGCTCTCGCCTCCATGGCCGTAGCAGCCCCCCTGACCAAGGCGGAGGTGAAGGCCGCTTTGTCCGCTCACAAAGAAAAGTGCTACGGCGTCGCCTTGAGGGGTCAGAACGACTGCGCGGCGGGACCCGGCACATCGTGCCAAGGCACTTCGACCGTCGATTTTCAAGGCAACTCTTGGAAGTTCGTTGCGCACGGCACTTGCACCAGCATTCGAACGCCATTCGGCCGGACCGGTTCTCTCACGCCTATTTAACTCCAAATCGCCCCTGGTGGGAGTCGAGTATGCCGGGAAGTGGAGTGCAGTCATGAGCGTGGTGCCCAAGTCAGCAGAATCACGCGCAGGGCAACCTCTCAGCTTTCCGGTGTACTCGATAGCAGGTCTTGGAGACGTAAGCTTCAGGTACAAGCACATGGTTGCGATCCTCGCCGAAGGGGGACATCTTCTTCGACTTTCATGCGGAAAACTATATTGATAGGCTACATACAATGCGACGGTCTTGAGAAACGGTTATCGCCAAGTCGGCGATACTGGGTACGATTTCGGACGCTCAAATGTTGGCTCAGGACAAGCCCCAAGAAGGCTCGCGGATCACGGGGACCGGTGCTGGAGGCTCTTCGTATTGGAGAGGTCACGAAACCGTGAGGCTGTAACGCCCACGACACGAAAGCCGAACTAGGGGCAGTCAGAATCTTCCAAGCAGATCAACCCCACCGAACCCCCGGAGCATCTCGATGTTCGACCGCCGCCTCTTTCTCCTCGTCGCGACAGGCGCTTTGGTCTTTGCTGGCACTGTGGTGAGCCCGGCGGCGGAGCATGCAGCGTTTACGCACGAAGGATTCGAAGCTGCGCAAAAGGCCGGGCGGCCGATCTTGGTTCACATTACGGCTTCCTGGTGCCCGACGTGCAGGGCGCAAAACCCAATTATTAGTCGGTTGACGAACCAGCCGAGATTCAAAGATTTGGTGGTGTTTGATGTCGACTTTGACAGCCAGAAGGACGTCGTGAGAGCCTTCAATGCTCGAACGCAGAGCACACTTATCGTTTTCAAGGGGCTAACGGAGCGCGGTCGGACGGTTGGCGATACCAGGGCAGATTCGATCGCAGCGCTGCTCGACGAAACAGCGTGAGGATGCGCTGGTGATTGACAACATTGGTCTTGCGCTGCTCGCCGGAGTTCTGTCGACGCTATCGCCGTGTGTGCTGCCACTTGTTCCGATCGTGCTCGGAACGGCCGCGAGCGAGCATCGTTTAGGGCCTGTAGTCCTTGCACTCGGGGTTGCGATATCTTTCACCGCGATCGGGCTGTTCGTTGCAACAGTCGGGTTCTCTGTCGGTCTCAACGGCGAAGTTTTTCGAACCGCCGCTGCCGCGGTCCTTTTTTGCCTAGGTGTTGTTCTGATGGTCCCCTCCTTTCAAGCGCGCTTTGCCCTCGCGTCGGCGCCGATCGGAAGCTGGGCTGACACGCAGTTCGGCGGATTTTCAACAATTGGGTTGCGGGGTCAGTTTGGCGTGGGGTTGTTACTGGGCGCGGTCTGGAGCCCCTGCGTGGGCCCGACGCTGGGAGCTGCCTCCGTGCTCGCCGCAGAAAGGCAAGATTTAGCGCAGGTCGCGATCACTATGGTCTTCTTCGGTGCTGGCACCGCTTTGCCGCTGCTGTTTGTTGGCGCCCTTTCCCGCAAGGCGCTCCTGCGTTGGCGCGGACAAATGGCGAGAGTGGGTGGCGCCCTGAAATTTGCGTTTGGGCTGGCTTTAATCTTCACTGCCGGCGGAATTTTGCTCGGTCTCGACAGGACGATTGAGACCGCTCTGGTGACTGCGTCGCCCGAATGGCTGACGAATCTAACCACGCGTTTTTAGGGTTGCGGACGGCGTGCTGCCGTGAACTAAACTTATCGATCTCCCTCAATGTGACCATTACTTGGTTCGCGTTCTCCCGACGTCGAATGGGCCGTCGATGTCGATAGCGTCTAGCGGACATTGGGTCCGGGTTGAACGGCGCCAGCAGAACTTCTGTGGTCGAACCAAGGAACGAAGTTGTCGGAAGATTACGACAGCGGGGTACACGTCGCTCGCAGGCCTCATGACCACTAATGTTTCCCGACGCATCTTTTTGCTTCAGGAGAGTCGGAGACGCAAATGAAGTCCAAAGCGCTTGTCGCGGCTGCGCTCAATCTGTCGCTCGCGGGCTCCGCGCAGGCGCAGGATACGGATTTCCTCAAGAACTGAAACAATCGAGAGTCAGTCCTCCAGTTGCGTCTCATTTTGCGAACACCCTTGCTCTCGCGGTCGGCCGATCATCGGGCCGCAGTATCCTGAACGGCGCGATGTCCAAGTCGTCGGCCTCGGCGATCTTGTAGAGTTGATCCTTCGACCACGCGGTCGATAGCGCACGCTCCCTCGTCTATGGACGCGGCAGCGTCTTGATAGCGCGACGTTCGTCCATCGCGCCATAGCCCTCCGCCACTTGGTCGAGGGGAGTGTGGAGATTGAAAACGTTCCCCGGATTGATCTTCCGCTCCCACAGCTGCTCGATCAGCTTGGGCAGATAGCGCCGCACCAGCGCGGGACCGCCCTGCAGATGGATATGGGGAAAGAACAGTTCCTCCCCTTTGATCTCGACGGCATACGGGACGCCGACATAACCCACGGACCTGCCCCGGCGGATGGAGCGGATTGCCTGCACCATCGATTCCTGCGTGCCGACTCAAGCATCGAGTCGGCGCCGATTCCGTTAATCATGTCGTCGAGCCCTGCCGGCCAGCCTCGCGGGAAGGCCTGCGGGTCGCGGGCCTGCCGCCTAAGGCCTCGGCGGCGGGCAAAGGACAGGATGATGGCGCCTATTGGGCGGGCATCGGCGCCGCCTCGACGCCCTGGTCTTCAACGGTGTCCTCGCCATAGGGCTTAAAGCTCGGGCCGTTCGGATCGAGCGCTAGACGCAGGGTTCGAGTGAAGAAACCGCTTTCGTTCGAGTCCCGGCCGATGTTGAGAACGCCGACATCGGCGAGGTCCCGGTCGAAGACGGCCTCGATGCGCTGGCGCGTTTCCAAATCGAGGCCGGCGACGGCCCCGTTCAACACCACCCATCGCGGCTTTTGAAGGATGACCCTGGCCACCGAAAGGCATTGCTTCTCGTTGTCGCTCAAGCGCCGCTCCCATCGTTCTTCCTTGTCGAGAAGGGACTCGAGATGTTCGAGTCCGACCGCGGCTAACGCCTTGCCGACGCGAACCGAGTCATAGGCTTCTCCTTTGCGCGGGTAAGAGAGCGCGGAACGCAATGTCCCTGGCGGAACGTACCCGGGCGCCGGCATGAAGATGATCGAATGGCGCGGGGGCTTGGCGATCCGGCCGCTGCCCCACGGCCAAAGTTCGCTCACGGCCCGGAACAGCAGGGCTTCCTCGGCTTCATCGCCGAGGACGAGAATGCGTTCACCAGGTTTCAGCTCCGCGCGGCTCTCGCCGAGAATCACGCAGCCGGACGGGGCGGCGATTACGAGGTCGTCCATCCCGATCGACCCATCTTCGGTTTCAGCCAATTCGATCTGGCTGGCGCCCCGGCCGAGCCCGTCCATTGTCGGCAGCGTGTTGCGGAAGCTGGCCACACGCAGGAGGGTGGCCCGCCAATCCGCGATGCTGGAGAAGTTGTCGACGAACCAGCGGAGCGCCTGCTGCACTTGATTGAAGGCGCCGACCAGCATCATGAGTTCGCCAAAGGTCATCCCGCTGTTGAAATAGGCCGGAGATGCGACAAGGATCGGCGCGGCGATCGTGAACCAGCCGTAGCCGGCCGTCACCCACGTTAGCCCGGTCACCGCGCGAACGAGTTGCTCCGAGACCGCGACGACGGTCTTGAAGACATCTTCGAGCCGCGCCCTTTCATCCCCCTCGCCGCCGTAAAGCGTAACCCCTTCGACTTCTTCGTTCGTGCGCACAAGCGCGAAGCGGAACTCGGCCTCGCGCGCATAGCGCTCGGCGTTGAGCCGGATCAGCGGTCGGCCGACGCGCCAACTTACCAGCGAGGCGACGCCCGCGTAGATCAGCGCGCACCAGACCATGTAGCCCTGCGGAACGAAGGGAAAGCCCGCCATCGCGATGACCATTCTGTCGGAAAGGACCCAGAGCACTCCGATGAAGCTCAGGAGAAGCAGCGTCGACTGTAGAAGGCCGATCCCGAGGTCGGTCGTCAGTTCGGTGAGGTGCTTCGCGTCCTCCTGAATTCGCTGATCGGGATTGGCGCCGATCTCGCCGGCGTGCGACAGACGAAAGGCGCGCACAGGCGCCAACCATTCGGCCAGGAGATCTTCGACAAGGCCCCGGCGCAAAACCAGCTTCGATTTCTGATTGAGCCACATCTGCGCGACGTTGAGCGCGAGCAGAACGCCGGCAAGCTCCGCGAAGACGATCAACTGCTGGACGAACGCAGAGAAGTTTTTGTGGGCCAACGCATCGTAGAAAGGCTCATTCCAGGCGTTCAGCCGGACCTGCGCGTAGGCGGTTGCGCCGACGACCGCGATCAGGGCCACGGACAAAAAGAGGATCATGTTGCGCTGATGCGACACCCAAAGGGTCGCAATCATCTCCCTGAGCTGGGAGAAGAAGCTCCCGCCCGAACGGTCGGCGAATGCCCCACCGCTCGCCGCTGCCCACTCTCCTGTCATCAAAATCGTTCCTTCGCTATCGAGGTCCGAGGGCAACAGCGGTCGCGCGAACACGAGGACTACTCAGGCTAGGATCCGGCCTTCAAGGTGGTCGACGGGCGGGAATCGGTGGGGTCGCTGGATGGATAGATTTGGTCCAGCGCGCGAGAAGCGCCGTCAGGCCCAACGATTCGCACATGAAACCGCCTGAGCCGCCTCGGATGTGGCACGCCGCAACTATGCGCGATCATTGCGACGTCGTGATGCAGGTTGCGACAGTAATTGGCGACCCGCACCGCTTTGTCCGTGGGATCAAGGCCCATTTGTAGACGGCGATCATGCGTCGTTATGCCTGTGGGGCAGGTATTCTTGTTGCACTTGAGCGATTGGATGCAGCCGAGGGCAAACATGAACCCGCGGGCGGAACTTACGAAGGTCGCCCCGGCGCACAGCGCCCACGCGACATCGGCGGGGGTGACAAGTTTCCCCGATGCTACAATCGGGATCTTCGCGTCGAGGCGATGGCGCCGCAATATGTCGCGCAGGATCGGCAGCGACTCTTGGATCGGCAGAGCGCCGGTGCCGCCGTCGCCGGAATCGAGAGCGAAGAAGTCGGGGCCGATTCCCCGCTTCACGATCAAGACCATCAGGTCGTCCAGCCATCCGTAGGCGCCGAGCACCGCCTTTACGCCGACGGGTTTTGCCGTCAGCCGCTTGATGCGGGCGATGAAGTCGAGGAGCTCTTCGTTGCAGTTGATCTCGGGATGACGGTTCGGGCTGTTGGAGTCTTCGCCCGCGGGAATGCCTCGTATCGCGGCGATCTCCGGCGTCACCTTCACCCCGGGAAGAATGCCTCCCTTGCCGGGCTTGGCGCCTTGAGAGAGTTTGACCTCGAACATCTTGACCTGCGGTAGGGCCGCGATCGCAATAAGCTTGGCTTCGTTCAGCGTCCCGTCCGGGTTGCGGACGCCATATTTGGCGGTTCCAATCTGGAACACAATGTCGGCTCCGCCCTCCAAATGATACGGCGAGAGCCCGCCCTCTCCCGTGTTCATCCAGCAGTTCGCGGCGCGAGCGCCTTTTGACAGGGCGAGTACCGCGGGGGCGGATAGAGCCCCAAAGCTCATCCCTGAAATGTTGAAGACGGACTTCGCCCGATAAGGATTGGGCGAATCAGGCCCGATGATGAAGTCAGGCGACGGCTCTACATCGCCCTCGAGCGTCGGATAGGGGCAGTTCACAAAAATCGGCGTGCCGACTTCCCGGATATATTTGGTCGAGCCGAAGGCGATGGTCGGATCGGCGTTCTTGGAGGAGTTCTCGACCCAATTGCGTTCCGCGCGATTGAACGGAAGTTCGTCGCGATCCATCGCGAAGAAATATTGCCGGAGGAACTCGCCGAGCTTCGACAGCACGTGTCGCATGTGCCCGATCACGGGGTAGTTCCGCAATATGGCGTCGCGCGTCTGGCGGCGGTCCAGGGCGAATACGATCGCCAACAGAAGCAGTGTGGACCCCACGCCGAAGATAAAGAGTATGGAGAGAAACTCCATGACCTTGAAGAGTGAGGAAGCCAGAAGCATCATCGCGAAGGTCCCCGAGAGCCTGATATTTGGCGCCGCTTCGATGCGGCAACCCAACTAGCTGGATGCCTGATTCCCGCGTCCCGAGTGGCTCGTCGCCGAGGAATCCGCGCGGTTCACAAGGATTTATTCGTCGAGGCGGATGAAACGTTACACTGGCTAACGTCGTTAGCGCGACGATCGGCTTCGCGCCCATGCGATCGTCGTCCCAGGGATCCCTCGCGCCAGAGCGGGGCGGGTTCGGTCCCTGGGCCGGGAACGAATGTCTCGGCGAGCGCCGACCGAACACACGTCGAACAGAGTCCCAAACGAAGCATAGGGCGCCCGTCGCCGCCAAGAATGCGGCCACCGATCCCTTTGCGCGCCGGGCAATCGCGGCGTCTGGTCAAGACCGAGTTTCTCAACCGCCAGGAATTCGGCATCGTCGGCTGGACCGTTCCGGAAGGGTCGCGCTCGTCGTTCGGATCGCTGCTGCTCGGCTACTACCCGCCCGATCTGGCCGTCTGGGAGGCGCTGATCGCGTTGGAGCAGCTGACCAATCCGCGCGTCCGCGACGAGGTCGGCGAGATCGCGCTGGTGCCGCCCGACCAGCGCGTCTCGGGACCGGGCGCGAGCTATGTGATGGCCTCGTTCACACACCTCAATCCCAAGGGATCGCGGCTCAGCGACGGCAGCTTCGGCGTCTACTACGCGGCCTCGGAGCTCGCGACCGCGATCGCCGAGACGATATTTCATTTCGAGGAATTTGCCCGCGACAGCGGCGATCCGATGCGGATGGAGGACATGCGCGTCCTCGTCGGCGCCGTGGCCGCCGAGTTCGAAGACGTCGCCGCAGCGCCCGAGCCCCGTCGCTCGCAGATCCTCGATCCTTCATCGTACCTCGCTTCTCGAGCCCATGGGCGAGTCCTGGGTGAGGGCGGCGCCAACGGCGTCGTCTACCCGAGCGTTCGTCGCGGCGGAGGCGAATGCATCGGGGCGTTCAGGCCGCGCGCCGTCGGCTTGCCGCGCCAAGAGCGACGCCTGAAGTACCGTTGGAACGGCGATCGCGTGGACCGCTATTTCGACTACCTGCTCGACGCCTGGGTCGATCTCTGATTGAAAGCGGCTACCGGTTTGACAAAGAAAATTCGTGCACGAGGACCGCGGGTGTATGGGATGCCGGGCTGTCGCCGTCGCGCTACACCCTCCAAGCAGCCGACTCGCGGGATGTCGCCGTCAGACGCCAAGGATCGCTTCGGGAGCGCATTTCCGAGATCAGTCGAGAAAAAAATGCGAATACTTCGGGTAGGCGATCTGGCTAGCCCGACTTCGCGGATTCGTAGTTGGAAGAGCGGGCTTTACGATTTTTCTGGTTTCGTAAGTAGTTGATTTGCAAGATACGCGCTATCCCGGATGGCTCCAAAAAGGCTTGTAGTGCCACGGCCTGTTGCTCGCCCACAAGGACGCGCTGTTCTCGCATCTGACGGAGCGCTGGCGCGATCTGTTCAACGCCAATTTCGACGTGCTGCTGTACGATCTGACCAGCGCCTACTTCGAGGTCAACGCCTCGGATTTGCCCGAGGGCGCCAAGCGCCGCCACGGCTACAGCCGCGACAAGCGGCCGGACTGCCCGCAACTGGTGATCGCTCTGGTCGTCACGCCCGAGGGCCTGCCGCTGGCCTATGAAGTGCTGCCCGGCAACACGGCGGACAGCAAGACGCTGCGGACGTTTCTGATCAAGATCGAAAAGCAATACGGCAAGGCGCGGCGCGTCTGGGTGATGGATCGCGGCGTGCCCACCGAGGCGGTTCTGGCGGAAATGCGCGCCAGCGATCCGCCTGTGCAATATCTGGTGGGAACGCCCAAGGGCCGACTGAACCGGTTGGAGAAGCATCTGATCGAGAAGCCCTGGCAGAAGGCGAGGGCGGGCGTCGAGGTCAAATTGCTGGCCCAGGACGACGAGCTCTATGTCTTCGCCCAGAGCGCCGATCGCGTCGCCAAGGAACGCGCGATGCGGCGGCGGCAGTTGAAATGGCTGTGGCCCCGGCTCGGCAAGCTCGCCGCTATGAACGTGAAGCGCGAAGAGATGCTGATGAAACTGGGCGCGGCGCGCTCGAAGGCGCCGACCGCATGGCGTCTGGTCGAAGTCGCGCTCGACAAGGAGAGCGCCGCGCTGACCTTCTCCCTCAATCGCCAGAAACTGCGAATCGCCAGGCGGCGGGAGGGGCGCTATCTGCTGCGCACGAATCTGACCGACAACGATCCGGCCGTCTTGTGGCAATACTACGTTCAACTCGTCGCCGTGGAGGAAACCTTCAAGAACCTGAAGGGGGACCTGGCGATCCGCCTGATCTTCCATCACGACGAAAGCCGAATCGAAGCCCATATCTTCATCGCCTTCCTCGCCTATGCCCTGCAGGTCACGCTGACGCGCCGGCTCCACGCGCTCGCGCCAGGACTGACCGCGCGCAGCGCGCTGGAAAAGTTTGCCGCCGTCCAGATGATCGACGTTCATCTGCCGACCACCGACGGACGCGAGATCGTGCTCACCCGCTACACCCAACCCGAGCCCGAGTTGCAACTGCTGATCAACCAACTCAAGCTTACTCTGCCCTCGCAGCCGCCGCCCAAAATCACCGCCGCGGCTCTGGCCCAAATCACTCCCCGTAGTGAAGACCTTTTGGTCTAAATCATTGATTCAACACACGCCGGATCGCCGCTTTTGCCCCAATCCGCGAAGACGGGTTAGCTAAGCAGTGGAAAGCTGGATCATGAGTGGACGCCACGAATCCGAGGCTGCGGCGTCCGTTCGCGATTGGTGTTGATGTCGGGAAGGGGGCGCGTCCGGGCGCCCTCCTATCAATTGCGACCTCGAATCTAGTCCCGAATTCAGCGCTCACAGAGCACAAAGTCAACGCGCTGGGAAATTGGTTTGAGGTAGCGGACAGCCACCCATCCGGCAACGCGGGAGCGCACCTATCTCGGGACGAAAAAGAGAAAGTACAGCCGCCTCAATGCTTGTAACACAGCAGATAAGTTTTATTGACTTTCGCGAGGTTATGACCTTAAAAACGTTAACGTCTCGACCGCCAAAGTCGCGCCAGATTGCGCTGGCGATGTTTGGACATGGACGGCAATCGATGCAGATACGAAGCTCATTCCCTCATGGTTTGTGGGCGGTCGCGATGCCGAGTGCGCTTCTCGGTTCATGAACGATTTGGTGTCTCGCCTAGCCAACCGCGTCCAACTGACATCAGATGGCCATAAGGCATATTTGGAAGCTGTAGAAGGCGCATT
>JBAQGU010001177.1:0-15792 GCA_049287975.1 Roseiarcus sp. | reverse complement strand
TGAGCCGGGCATCCAGCGGCACCATCGGTGATGATCCCGGGGGCGTCGTCTCTGGATGCATGGGTCGAGCCCGCGCATGACGAAGCTGGATGCGCAGCGTTCATACGCGTCGCCTCAGGGCAGAGCCCGCTTGCACGCGGCCTCGCCTCCACCTAGGAAGCGGGTTCGGGACCTCGAATCGGAACAATGGAGCGCATGACATCGGGGCCTGGTCAGCAGCGATCCCGCCGCTGAAGCTCGCCTTCGGTCTGTCGGACGGACGGCTCAGCTTGATTCTTCTCGCCTTCGCAGGCGGCGCGGTCCTGTTCATGCCGATCGGCGGCGCGGTGGCACCGCGATGGGCGCCGACCGGCGTCACGACGTCTCGGGCGGCGTTCGCGTTCACCCTTTCCTTTGCGCTGCCATTGCTCGCTTCGGACGCGCTGGCGCTCGCCGTGGCCACGTTCGGCATTGGGAGCTGCGAACGGTCTGCTCGACGTATCGATGAACGCTCATGCGAGCGTCGTCGAGTGGCGATGGAGCGCGCCGATCATGTCCTCGTTCCACGCGGCCTTCAGCATTGGCGGTCTGGCCGGCGCCGGCGTCGGCGCCGCGTTCTTGTATTTCGGGGCGTCGGCGCCGAGCCTGTTGGCCGCGGTCGGCACGCTCGGCTTCGCCGCCGTCGCGCTGGCCAGCCGGGCGCTCGGGAGCGGCGAACGGCGCAACGCTTCCGGGTATCCGCAAGCCTGGCCCGCGCGGGCGTTTTTCGCCCTCGCGACGATCGCGTTCCTGCTCTTTCTGGCCGAAGGGGCGATCATCGATTGGAGCGGCGTCTATCTCGCCTCGATCGGCGCTTCGACGGCGTTCGCCTCTGCCGGATTCGCGACGTTTTCGATCGCAATCGTGACCGGAAGACTGCTCGGCGACCGCGTCGTCGTCCGATACGGGCGAATGCTCGTCGTGTCGGCGGGCGCACTGGTTGCGGCGGCCGGTTTCGCGTTGGCGGCGGGCTCGCTCCATATCGCGAGCCTGCTCGTGGGCTACGCGATGGTCGGGGCGGGCCTTGCGAACGTCGTGCCGGCATTGTTCAGCGCCAGCGCGGGTTTCGGCTCCTCGCCGGGTCAGGGCATCGCGGCGGTCGCTACCGCGGGCTACGCCGGACTGCTCACCGGGCCGCCCTTCGTTGGGGCAATCGCCACATGGGAAAGCCTTCGATTGGGTTTCGCGGCGCTGGCGGCGACGGCTTGCGCGGCGGCGCTGATTTCGATCTTCGCGACCTCATCCGAATGAGACGCCCGCGTCTGTCTACGCCGCATTCGCGCGATCGACGATGGCCATATTGATGGCGTCGCGATATTCGCCATCGATGAAGACGGCGTCGCGAGCCACACCTTCCCGGACGAAGCCGACCTTTTCGTACAGCGCGATCGCCCGTGCATTGTCGGCGTGCACATCGAGTTCGACGCGGACGAAGTGGGCGGCCCACGCCTGCGCCAAGGCCGCTTGGATGAGCCGCAACCCGAGACCACGCCCGCGGTAGGCGGGAACGATCCCCATCCCGAGCGTTCCTCGATGCGCGCGCGACGGAAAGCCGTGCCGCTGAATGTCGCACCATCCGACGACTTCGTCTTCAACCGCCGCGACGAATTGCAGACCGCCTTTCTGGATGAAGTCCATCACGAATTCACGCACTTGCGTCAACGGCGGCGCTTCGAGGAGCGCGAGATATTTTCTTTCGCGTGCCACGACGTCGAGCGCGCGATGAAAGCTCTCGATCTGCTCGGGGCTTGAGGGGATGATGGCGATATCCATCGGCGAATCACGAGAGTTGCGGGCGTGGGGCGATCAACTATCACGAAGGCGCGGTTCGATCGAGCGTCGGCGGCTTCGAGGCATCGTTTGGATTTCGAAGCTATGCGTCGCGGCGAGGCGCCCCGATGAGACGCGCCGGCTTTAGCTGGGGCCGTCGGAGGCCGCGTCGACAAGACGGCGCCTTCAGAGCTTCCACAGAATCGGCAGTGTCGGCGCGATTGTATAATTGAGTTTGGATGCAGCGACTTTCGCGGGCTCGGAGGCGCGCCGTCATGCTTTCCCGCTGCGGCGCGCGCTCAACGCGAGGGCCACGACCACTTGGGTCTTGCGTCGCCTTCGACCATCGTCTTGTCAAACTGCTTTTCGAGCCGGATCAGCCGGGCGGTCGGCGCGGTCGCGAGTTCCGAGACGAACTGCGCCGCGTGGGTGACGACGATGATCTGCGATCGTTTCGCCGCCTGCTCGACGAGCCGCGCGAGCGGCGCCAGCAAATCGGGATGCAAGCTCCCTTCGGGTTCGTTCAGGACCATCAGTTCCGGCGGCCGCGGCGACAGCAGCGCCGCGACAAGCAGGAAATATCGCAGCGTCCCGTCGGAAAGCTCCGCCGCGGTCAACGGCCTGAGCAGCCCGTGTTGCCGCATGGCGATCTCGAAGAATCCTCCGGCGTTGATGACTTCGAGGGTCGAACCGGGGAACGCATCCTCGATGCGCCGCTCCAGTTCGTCGGAGGCGCCGATCTCCCGAATCGTCTGAAGGGTCGCCGCGAGGTCCGCGCCATCGCTCGCGAGCACCGGCGTGTAGGTCCCGACTTGCGGCCGGCGCGCCGGGGCGTCTGCGTCCGTCCTGAGAGAATCGTAGAATCGCCAGTTGCGCATGCGCTCTCGCAGCAGCAGCAATTCGAATCCGTCATCCGGATTGCCGGCATGCGTCATCATGCTGTCGAAAGGCGCGAGGCCCTGGTAGACCTGCCGCCACTCGCCAGCCTCGTTCCGCACGCGGACGCTGGGCCCGACGCGCATCGCGAGCCCGTCGGCTCGGCCCAGCAATTGCCCGGTCCATACGCCTTCGACCTTGATTTCCGGGTCGCGGGCGAATTGCGACGCCGAGGGATGCGGCAGGCCGAGATCGATAGCGTGGCCGTAATCGTCGCCGGAATAGCCGAGTTTGAGGCTGACCGGCGACTTCCGGATGACGCCTTCGACCCCAAACCGCCCTTGCCTTACTGCGCGGCCGATCGATTCCGGGCCGGCCCAGAGCGTCGAGGTCAGGCCGCCTTCGTGCGCGAGCGATCGGGTGATCCGCCCTTGCGCGATGTCGGCGAGCAATCGTAGCGCGCGGTAGAGGCTGGATTTGCCGCTGCCGTTGGGTCCGGTGACGACGTTGAGCGCGTCCAATTCGAC
This sequence comes from Roseiarcus sp., assembly GCA_049287975.1. Lineage (GTDB taxonomy): Bacteria > Pseudomonadota > Alphaproteobacteria > Rhizobiales > Beijerinckiaceae > Roseiarcus. The sequence continues at coordinate 12,601 of JBAQGU010001177.1, read as the reverse complement.
GCGCAGGTCCCGCAGCGACCGGTAACCGGAAATCGCCAGCGTTCGCAGCATGTCGTCACTTTCGCAGGCGGAGAACGGAGCGCGGCTACATCGGCGGCGGCGGCGTCCGGTCCGCCGTGCGCTCCGCAAACAGCCGCGCGATATGGGCGCGCAGCTCGGGAATGCCCTCGCCGGTGCGTGAAGAGGTGAAGAACGCCCGGGGGTAGGCGGCGGGATGATCGCGCAAGGCCTCGAGCGTGGCCGCGACTCGAGCGTCCTGGTCGGTCTTCTTCACTTCGTCGCGTTTGGTCAGCACGACCGCGTAAGAGACGGCCGACGCATCGAGCAGATTCATCGTCGCCTCGTCGCTGTTTTTCACGCCGTGGCGTCCGTCCACCAGCATGAAGGCGCGCAGCAGCGTGGGGCGGCCGCGCAGATAGTCGCGCGCGAGCGCGCCCCAGGAGGCGGATTTGTCCTTGGAGACCGCGGCATAGCCATAGCCGGGCATGTCGACGAGGGTGACCCGATCGCCGAGGTTGAAGAAAATCAGCTCCTGCGTCCGCCCCGGCGTATTGGAGGTTCGCGCCAGCGACGTGCGGCTGGTCAGAGCATTGATGAGCGACGACTTGCCGACGTTGGAGCGACCGCCGAAGGCGATTTCCGGCCGCTCGATCGGCGGCAGTCCGTCAGGTTTGGCTGCCGCGAAAAAAAAATCGCAAGGTCCCGCGAACAGTTTGCGCCCAGGCTCGATCCAGGCGGCCTCGTAGATCTCGGCCGCCGCGGACGTCACTTCGGCGCCACGGCCGGCGGAGCTCTTTGGAAGAGCTTCCTCAGATTGTCGAACAGTTCGATCTTGACGCCGGCCCGCTTCATGATCAGCGACTGTTGCACTATCGTCAGCGTATTGTTCCAGGTCCAATAGATGACGAGCCCGGCCGGGAACGAACCGAGCATGAAGGTGAAGATCAGCGGCATATAGGTAAACATCGTCTTCTGGACCGGGTCGGTGGGCTCCGGATTCATCTTCATTTGGAAGAACATCGAAATGCCCATGATCACCGGCCAGATCCCCAGGTGGAGGAAATGGCCGAACACCGGCAGCACCGTCGGGTCGAGGGGGATCAGGCCGAACAGGGTGAAAATGTTCGTCGGATCGGGCGCCGAGAGGTCCCTGATCCAGCCAAAGAATGGCGCATGCCGCATTTCGATCGTTATGAAAATAACCTTATAGAGCGCGAAGAATACGGGAATCTGGACAACCATCGGCAGACAGCCCGCGACCGGATTGACGCCTTCCTTCTTGAACAGCTCCATTTGCGCCTGTTGCTGTTTCTGGCGGTCGTCGGGATAGAGCTCCTTCAGCGCGGCGATCTTGGGCTGAATCAACTTCATCTTCGCCATCGAACGGTAGCTCTGGTTGGCGAGCGGGAAGAAGACAGCCTTCACCAAGACGGTGACGATCAGAATCGCGACTCCGAAATTGCCGACATAACGGTAGATGAAATCGATTAGGCGAAACATCGGCTTGGTGATGAAATAGAACCACCCCCAGTCGATCATCAGGTCGAATTTCTTGATGCCCAGGCTGGCCTCGTAGCCGTTGATGATTCCGACTTCCTTCGCGCCGGCGAACAGATGGGTGACGTCCGCGACGCTGCCGCTGGGCGCGACCTCGCTCGGCGGCCCGAAGAAATCAGTCCGATAGTCCACCGGTTGCGTCGACCCGCTGGCGGAAAAATACGCCGTCACAGGCTCCGACTGGCCCGGGATGATCGCGGACGCCCAATATTTATCGGTAAAGCCAAGCCAGCCGCCGTCACCTTTCAGCTCCTTCACTCGGCCGGCCTCTTTTTCAATGCCGGAATAGGTGACTTCCTGCACCGAGCTGTCGCCGATCACGCCGACGAGGCCTTCGTGCAGCACCGAATAGCCCGCGACATCAGGCTTGCCGCGACGCAGTATTGACGCGTAGGGGCGGAGCGAAACCGGCGCCGTCCCCGAATTTTCGACCGCATCGGTGATCGTGAACATGTAGCGGTCATCGACAGCGATGATGCGCGTGAACTTCAGGCCGGCGCCGTTGTCCCATGTCAGCGTCACCGGCTTGCCGACACCGAGCATCGTCGCATCCGCGCTCCAGAGGGTAAATTGGTTCGGCGTCTTGAGGTCCTTCGCATCCGTGACGAACCCGCTGTCGGCCCAATATGGCGCAGGGCCGCCCGGCGGCGAGAACAAGGTGATGAGCGGACTCTTGGGATCGATCGTCTCGTGATAGGCCTTGAGCTCGAGGTCGTCGATCAGGCCGCCCTTCAAGGCGATCGAACCGGCGAGCGCCGGCGTGTCGATCGTCACCCGCGGGCTGAGGGCGAGCGCCTCGGCGCGGGTCCTTGGACTCGTGTCGGACGCCGCCTCGAACTGCGGGGCCGGCGCGCCATTGACGGGCGCCTGCGCGGAGCCAGGCGACGCCGACTGGGTCTGGGCCGGCGTCGCCGCCACGTGGTCCTTATGCAGTTGCGGCGTGTAAAGATAGTTCCAGCCAATCAGAACCAGCACAGAAAGGACGATCGCCAATATGAGGTTGCGGGAATCCTCGGAATTCATGATCGTCTGTCTCTATCTCTCGCTCGAGGGCCCGATCGCGGTTTGTCGCGACGGAGCTGCCGAAAACCTCGGTCGATTTCGCCGACCAGCGCCTCGAAGTCCATCGTCAGCGCCGGCAAACGCGCCATCAGCACGTAATCATGATCGGGCAGCGCCTCAAGGCACGAAATGCGGCGCAACGCCTCGCGCAGGCGCCGACGAATCCGATTGCGTACGACCGCGTTGCCGATTTTCTTCGTCACGGTGAGGCCGACTCGCGGTCCGACGAGGGCCGGGGACTCAAGCCGACGGTTTGCCTGCAATGCAAACGCCTCGAGTTGCGCGCGCCGCCCTCGCGCGGTCCACTGAAACTCGGCGCGACGGGTCAGTCGCCCCCAATTGCAGCATTCGGCCGCCGCTCGCCCTGCCGTCTCGTCCAAGGCGTGGGGCCCGCGCGATAGAGGAGAGGGCCGCGCCGATCCGGCGCGAATGGCGGTCAGGCCGACAGGCGCTTGCGGCCGCGCGCGCGGCGGGCGTTCAGAACTTTACGACCGCCGACCGTTTCCATGCGCGCGCGAAACCCGTGTCGGCGTTTGCGAACGAGTTTGCTCGGTTGATAGGTCCGCTTCACGGCTCAAACTCCAAAGTCTACCCGCAACGAGACATCGGCGGTCTCGCGCAACAAGCCAACCCGGACCTCGCCTCGCCGCCATTTCGAGCCGCGAAACGATCCGGGAAAAATTCAAGGCGACGGAAAATCGCGCGGGCGGGTTATAGGCGGCCTGGCTTCGCCAAGTCAAATCTCGATCGCCACGGCGTTGCGGGCCGCCCTCGCGGGGACGTGAACCGCATTCGTCTCCGCTGCCTCGTTTTCCGCCAACCGACCGCGGCGCCTCATGCGACGCAACTAGAGTCAGATTCCTCGCCCACAAACTAGCAAGACAGTCCCGTTTGAGCTATCTCGTGTTCCGAGGGGCCTGAAACCGGAACGATTGGGCACTGTCGGCATGCGAAACTGGAAGGGCTTGCGAAGCTATTTGCCAATTGTAGCCGGCGCCTACGTCCTGATGCTGTTCGTCAATACATCTTCGATGCCGCTGCATGCCAATCTCGAGAACCTCGTCTTCGACGAGTATCAGCGACTGCGTCCGCGTCCCTATGCGTTAGATCAGCCGGTCCGCATCGTCGACATCGACGATGAATCGATCAAACGGATCGGGCAATGGCCCTGGCCACGCCGAAGGATGGCGATGATCGCCGATGCCTTGGCGAAGGCCAATGTCGCCGCCGTCGGTTTCACCGTCCTCTTTTCGGAGAAAGAGAGGTCGGTCGGCAGTCTCGTCGCGAGCGGAGCCTCCGAGGTCGCCACCGGCGGCGCGGCTGCTACGGACGATGGCGACGCCGCCTTTGCGCACGCGATCACCGACCACAAAGTGGTGCTGGGCAGCATTCTCTCGGAGAAGGACATCGGCAACGCTCCACCCTCGAAGATCGGGTTCGCCACCATCGGCGGCGACCCCGTCGAATACGTTGCTCGTTTTGCGGGCGAACTGTCGCCTCTGCCGGTCCTCGCGGACAGCGCGAGCGGAATCGGGTTCCTCAACTGGACTCCCGACGACGACCGGGTCATTCGTAGCGTGCCTCTGCTCTCCTCCGTCAAGGGGCAACTGCAGCCGAGCTTCGTGCTGGAAGCCCTCAGAGTCGCCCAGGCAGCCTCGACTTATGTCGTCAAATGTCTCGCCGCCGATGACCACGGCGCGTTTGCGGCGGCCGCGGGCGTCGGGCAGATTCGAGTCGGCGACGTGACGGTAGAGACGCAGCCCCGGGGCGACATTCGCGCGTATTTCGCGGCCGCCGATCCGCGCCGTTCAATTCCCGCCTGGAAAGTATTCGAGCCGGGCACGGATCTCTCGGACCTGGAAGGCAAGATCGTCCTCGTGGGCGCTAGCGCGTCGCTTCTGTCCGACGTGGTGGCGACGCCGCTCAATCCCTCGACGCCCGGCGTCGAAGCGGAAGCCCAGTTGCTCGAACAAATTCTGTCGGGAGCGTCGCTCAGACGGCCGGACTGGGCGCCGGGCGCGGAATTGCTGTCCGCCGCGATGCTGTCCCTGGCATTTGTCTTCACACTGCCGATCATATCCGCGGTTTGGAGCGCGCTGTTCGGCGCGATAGCTTCCGCGATCCTTTTCGGCGTGAGCTGGTTTGCTTTCTCGCGAAATGGGATTTTGCTGGACCCGGTCGTCCCAAGTCTTTCTTCGGGGATGGTCTTTCTGACGGGAATACTTTCGCTCTATAGCCAGAAGAGGCATCAGGTTACGGAAATCCGCTCGGCTTTCGGAAGATATGTCTCTCCCGCGGTCGTCTCGCAATTGGCGGAACACCCGGAAAAGCTGCGATTGGGAGGGCTTCAGCGGCCTCTGACGCTGATGTTCTGCGACTTACGGTCGTTCACTACGATTTCGGAGGGTTTTTCCGCCACTGAACTCACCCACTTCCTGAACGAATATTTGACGCCGATGACGACGGTCATTCTCGATCAGAACGGAACGGTCGACAAATACATGGGGGACGCGATCATGTCGTTCTGGAACGCACCGCTAGACGATCCGGACCACGCCGTTCACGCTGTGCGGGCTGCGCTCGAGATGCGTGAAGCGCTGGTGGAGTTCAACCGAGTCTGGGCGGACCGACCTCGCGAAAACGGTCGCAGGTACCCCGTGGTGAAATTCGGCGTCGGCCTCAATACGGGCGAATGTTGCGTCGGCAATTTGGGATCGCATCAACGTTTCGACTATTCGGCCATCGGCGACGAAGTGAACGTCGCGTCGCGCCTGGAAGGCGCATCCAAGATGTTCGGCGTGGACATCGTAGCGAGCGTCTCGACGCGGGACGAGGCGCCAAATTTCGCCTGGCTCGAGATCGATCAGGTTCTTCTCAAGGGCAAGACGCGTCCGGTCGCGATATTCGCCTTGGCGGGAAACGCCAATTATGCCGTGAGCGTCGGATTTCGGGCGCTCGTCGAGACGCATGAAGCCATACTCTCGGCCTACCGGGCTCGCGAATTTTCGCAGGCGCAAAGTCTGGCGGCTGAAGCAGCGAGCCTCGTGCCGGAGGAAGTCAAAGGGCTTTACGGGTATTACGTCGAACGCTTCAAACAGCTCTCGGCCAGCGGCGTCGAGCCGTCCTGGCGGCCGATGATCGCGCTGACGGAAAAATAGCGCGGACTTCGCGGACAACTGACCGGAAAAGTCTGCGGCGGGTCGGTGTCCTCCCCGGGAGGCCCAGCCAAGTCGACGCAGCTCTATGGCGAAATGGCCTGCCGCCGGCACGATCCATCGGCGGCGGAAATCTACCTGGGAAGGAAGGCGTAACCAGAGAGGGCGCGGCAAAAACCACCGTCGGTTCCGATCGGGACGTTCGGGGATATTGCGTCGCGCCCGTTCATATTAATTGAACGTCGCATGCGCAATGCCACACATGACAACTTTTCCGCGATGAGCCATATTCATCTCTACTAACGGTAGGTTCAGCCCGACGAACGCGTATTCGCGCGCGGAGATCCAGCTGAGAGTTGGATCGAGTGCGAGGCATGTCCCATCTTGCATTGGCCGAGGAGCCGGCAGAAGGCCGACCGGATCGCGCGATCCGGGAGCGTCCTCACCGAGATTTCGCGCCGTCCCGCCTCACCCGAACGCCTGTGGAAATCCCGATCGAGATCGCCTTTCTCGAATATTATGGAGTCGCCCGGCCTCTGCTGAGGCGGGCGACAGAGGCGGCCGAACGCAGCGGCGTCGGCGCGGACGCCGCGCTGCTCGGTGAGGGCTTGGTTTCCGATGAGCATTTCTACCGGGCGCTCGCGATGCGACTTCGCGCGCCGTATTATTCCGAAAAGTTGACGATCGACGAAAATTCCGAAGTCGAGGCCGCGATTCGGAACGGTTTCGCCCTGCTGAAGGCCAATGATCTGGGCCTGCGCGCGGTGGTGGCGCCGCGGGGAGCAGCGTTGCGCTTCTTGTTGGAGGCCGAGGCAGCCGGGCGGCCTCTGCCTCCGATCGCGATTTGCTCGCGCCAACGCCTGAGTGCGTCGATCCGCGCGCGATCCGGCGAGATAGTCGCCCGCAAGGCAGCGTTCGAGCTGAAAGATAGCGACCCCTCGCTGACGGCGAGCGCCGGGCTGAGCCTCGCTCAGATCGCTGTGGCGACGACGTCGGCCGGGCTCGCCATCGGGCTCTGGCTCGGCGCGCCCGATCTATTGCGACTGCTGATATGGTTGGGACTTTGGCTTGTTTTCGTGGCGGCGGTCTGGTTGCGATGGACCGTGGTCGTCGCCGCTCGTGAGCCTCCGGTCTGCGAGCCGTTGCGCGACGACGAGCTCCCCGTCTACACAGTCGTCGCCGCGCTATACAAAGAGGGTCGCGTCGTCCGCGAACTGATCCGCGCGCTGGACGCGATCGACTATCCCCGCGCCAAGCTCGACATCAAACTGGTCGTCGAACTCCGTGACGCGGAGACCTTGATCGCGATCGCCGCTTTACGCCTGCCGCCATGTTACGATGTCATCGTCGCTCCGCCAGGAGAGCCTTCGACCAAGCCACGTGCGCTCAACGTTGCGCTACCGGCGGCGCGCGGCGATCTGATCGTGATCTACGACGCCGAGGACGAACCCGACTCTAATCAACTGCGCCTCGCGGCGGCGCGGTTCGCCACGGACCTCGAGATTGACGCCTTGCAGGCGCGCCTCACCATCCATAACGCCACAGATTACTGGCTGAGCGAGTTGTTCGCAATCGAATATGCTGTCCTGTTCGACTTCGTGAACCCCGGACTGGCGGCGCTCGACTTGCCGATAGCGTTGGGGGGCAGCTCGAATCATTTTCGAACGCGGACCCTGCGTCGGGTCGGCGGTTGGGACGCGTGGAACGTGACGGAGGACGCGGATCTCGGCCTCCGCCTGGCGCGATTTGGCGCGCGGGTCGGCGCTTTGGCGTCCGACACAGCGGAAGAGGCGCCGAACGACTTGCAAAACTGGTTTCGGCAGCGTGTTCGCTGGCAGAAGGGCTGGTTGCAGACGCTGATAGTCCATTCGCGGCATCCGATCCGTTTTGTCCGCGAACTGGGCTGGCGTCGCGCCCTGGCGGCGAGCGCGCTGATCGCGGGAACGGTGCTGGGCGGACTGTTCGGCCCCCCGCTTTTGGCCGACGCACTCGTGCGCGCGTTTCGCGGCTGTCTAGGCGCCGGCGGAACCCTGGCGAACGCGGAAGACGTCGTCACTTATATCCTCACGTTGTCAGGCGTGCAGGCCATGGTCATTCCCGCCCTCGTCGCGATGCGCCGCCGCGGCATGAAAGGCGCGGCGCGCGCAATGGCGCTGATGCCCGTCTATTATGCGCTGGTATGTCTGGCGACATGGGCCGCGTTGTTCGATCTCGCGCTGCGGCCTTTCCACTGGGCCAAGACCGAGCACGGCCGCGCCGGGGGCGCCGCCCGCAAGACGAATCGCGTCGGACTGACCGCTTCCCGCGCGCGCGCGATTGCGGATTGACTCGACGCCTCGTCTTTTTAGTGTGCGCGGCGGCCCGAGGCGCTACGTCGGCTTCGGCTCACAAACCTTTCGAAGGATGCTAAATGACTGGGGAAGCCGTGCGCGCCGCCGCCGTGGTCTCGAAGGCCTGGCCCTTCGAGGAGGCGCGCAAGCTCGTAGCGCGCATCGAGCGCACCGGGCAACGCGAAGCGGTGTTCGAGACAGGCTACGGTCCATCGGGTCTGCCGCATCTGGGGACGTTCGGTGAAGTCGCGCGCACGACCATGGTGCGACGTGCGTTCCGCGTGTTGACAGAGGACGCGATCAAGACCCGGCTGATCGCCTTTTCCGACGACATGGACGGTCTGCGCAAGGTACCCGAAAACATTCCCAATCGCGAGATGGTGCAGGAAAATCTGGGCAAGCCGCTCTCGGAAGTGCCCGACCCGTTCGGCCAATACGAGAGCTTCGCCGCCCACAACAATGCACGGCTGCGCGGGTTTCTCGACGGGTTCGGGTTCGAGTACGAATTCGTCTCCTCGACACACTATTATAAGTCGGGACGCTTCGATGCCGCGCTGCTCCATATGCTGCGCCGCTTCGAGGCCATTCAGGAGATCATGCTCCCGAGCCTCCGCGAGGAGCGTGCGGGCACCTATTCGCCGTTCCTGCCGATTCATCCGCGCACGCGAATCGTCATGCAGGTCCCCTTGACGGGCTACGACGCCGACAAGGGCGTGATCCGCTGGCGCGATCCGCAATCGGGCGAGGATTTCGAAACGCCGGTCACGGGCGGCCATTGCAAGCTGCAATGGAAGCCCGACTGGGCGATGCGCTGGTACGCGCTGAAGGTCGATTATGAGATGGCGGGCAAGGACCTGATCGATTCGGTCAGGCTCTCCTCGCAGATCGTGCGCGCGCTCGGCGCCGAACCGCCCGCCGGCTTCAACTTCGAATTGTTCCTCGACGACAAGGGACAGAAAATCTCCAAGTCGAAGGGCAACGGCCTTACCGCCGACGAGTGGCTGACTTACGCGAGCCCGGAAAGTCTGGCATTGTTCATGTTTCAGAAGCCGTCGGCGGCCAAGCGTCTCTATTTCGACGTGATCCCGCGTACGGTCGACGAGTACCTCGGCTTTCTCGACGCCTATCCCCGGCAGGACTGGAAGGAGCGGCTGGGCAATCCCGTCTGGCACATACATTCCGGCGCGCCGCCCGAGCCGGAGACGCTTGAGCACGGATCGAACGGGCCGAGGACGACGGTCACGTTCGCGATGCTGCTCAACCTCGCTGCCGTAGCCAACAGCGACAATCCGGCGGTGCTGTGGGGCTTCTTGCGGCGCTATGCGCCCTCCGCGTCGCCGCAAACGCATCCGCGCCTCGACCGGCTCGTCAATTATGCGGTCGCCTATTTTCGCGATTTCGTCGCGCCGAAGAAGCGCTACCGCGCGGCGGACGAGGTCGAGCGCGCCGCGCTGGAGAGCGTCGCCGCCAAACTGGCCACCCTGCCTGCGGATGCCGGCCCCGAGGAAATCCAGCACGCGCTCTACGACATCGCGCGGCCGATACCGCGCTATCAGGATCTGAACGCGAAGAATGCGACGCCGGAGCGTCCTGGCGTCTCCAACGAGTTCTTCAACATGCTCTACGCCGTGTTGCTGGGCGAGGAGCGCGGACCGCGCCTGGGCTCGTTCATCGCGCTCTACGGGATCGAGGAGACGCGAGAACTGATCGCCAAGGCGCTGGCGGGGGGGTTCGTGGCGGCGAAGTGAACCCTTCTCCTGCATTTTGCGGGAGAAATGTGGCGCCTTATGGCGTCGAGAGACGCCCGTCTTTCGACGGGCTATCGCGCCGAATGAGGGTCGACGTGATTCCCAACGCCCTCACCACAACCCTCTCCCGCAAGGGCGGGAGAGAGGGTATGGCGCTTCATGCCGCGGCGCCCGACCCCACCAGCAGCGCCACCCCGAATCCCAAGACGAGCAGCGCGGAGGTGAACTCGAATCCGCGCGCGATCAGAGCGACGCGCGAATCCTCGCCCGCTGCGAAGCGGATCGCGAGGCCCTTGGCGAAGACCGCGGCCCAGGCGAGGGCACCCGTCGTCAGCGCCGTGCCCAGCGACATTGCGAAGACCGCCGCGACTCCCGCCGGGAAGACGTTCCTCGCGAAAGAAAAGACGAGAACCAGAATGGCGCCCGAGCAGGGCCTCGAGCCCGCCGCCACGACGGTCGCTGCCGCGCCGCGCCAGGAAAACCCCTCGCCAAGCAGGCTCGGATCGGGCGCGTGGTCGTGACCGCACGCTGCGTCCTCGACGAAGTCGTCGCCGGGAACGTAAGCGCGAAACGTGGTCGAGGACGGCCTCCCCGAGCCCGTCCGCCAAGGCGCGCCGGCATAGAGGGCCCCCTCGGCGATCACGTCGTGGTGCGCGTAATAGCGCCGTAGCGCTCTTACCATCGCGCGCCCTTTCTTCCAGACGAGCCACGCGCCGATGACCGCAATGCCGACATAGCTCGTCAAGGCCAGCGCGTTGGCGGCCCGGTTCATCTGAGCCGCCGTAGCATTGAACACGAAGACGGCGACGCCGACGAGAGCCACAGCCACCACGCCCTGCATCAGCGCCGCGAGAAAGGCGAGCGCGATCCCGCGTCGCAGCGCGCGGTCGTTGGCCATCATGTAGGAGGCGATCACCGCCTTGCCGTGCCCCGGGCCCGCCGCGTGGAACACGCCGTAGGCGAACCCGAGGCCGACAAGGCCCCAGATCGCCATCGAATCGGCAGACAGCGCCGTCAGATGGGCCGACATCAGGTGCGTCAGTCGGGATTGCTCGTTCAGCAGCCAACCCGTGACGCCGCCGCTCGCGCCGCCTCCCCCCTCGCCGCCGCCGACGGCGAACGGCCTCATCGCAGTCGCGAAAGCCGGCCAAACTCCGGCCAGGAGTGAAGCGAGGAAAGCGGCGGAAATGATCGGGCGCGGTTTCACGGGCACGCGATGATCACGCGGCTGGCCATTTTGAAACCGAAATTGGTTCCTGGCGCGAGGCCGCTGAAAAAGGACTCATCGAGCGTCTTCTTGTCGCCGCCGTCGAGCGGCTTGGGTTTGGCGTATGAGTTAGAACACCCCGCCGGCGCCGAGCGAAAGCTAACCCCGTCCGTGTCGTCGAATTCGAAGTCGATGAAATACTCGGGGTCGGCGACCATCAGCGACCCGAATCGTCCGACCCGCTGAGGCGTCTTCAGCGGCAGGACGACATGGAAGGCGACGAGATGATCGGGGCGCTCCTCCATCCAATAGTCCGTGACCGGCGCGAAGTCGACCGCTTTGCCGTCAAGCTTCAGCGTGGTGAAATAGCCGATTTCGGCGAGGCCGCCGGCGTTCTCCTTGGCGAGCGGCGCGAACGTCTCGCGCTTGACGAGGTCGCCCGGCTTGGCGAGCCCCTGCGTCGCAAAGGCCGAATACATTTCATCGAAAACCCAATCATGGACCAATGAGGCGACCTTGCCATCCGGAGAGAATACGATCTGCGTGCGCACTGTGATCCAGACGTGAGGATGCGCTAGCGCGGCCCCCGAGACGAAGCACAGCAGAAGCGCACCGACCAGGGCGGCCGTCCGCCAAATCGAACGCCTGCTCGATTCAACCATCAACCCCCGGGATCCCTGTTCGAGACTCGATTCGCGCAGCAGGTCCCTTGCCGACCAAAAGCGGCGCCAACGTGGCCGCATCCTTTAGGATTCCTTCACGAAGTGCGCGCAGTTTGGCGCGATGGCGCGTCGCGTTTGGCCATTTGCCGTGGGCGGGTTTGCCCTCTTTTCGCTCGCGGGCTGCGGCTGGGTCGAGCGCGCCGAGCGCCCGGCCTGGCGCAAACAGGCCGAGAACGTCTGCCTCTCGCGCGGGCTCGTCAAGCCTTCCGCCTATATCGAGCCCAAGCCCGAAATCAGCGGCCCGGGCATTTGCGGCATGACCCATCCTTTCAAGGTCTCTGCGCTCGCCGGCGGCGCGATCAGCCTCGACAAGCCGCTCACGATAGATTGCTCGATGATCCCCGCCATCGAGGCTTGGCTTGAGCAGGTCGTGCAGCCGGCCGCGCAGGCGCGGTTCGGCCAGCGGGTCGTCGGGCTCGACGCATTCGGCGCCTATAGCTGCCGCTCGGTCGACAATATCGCGGGCGCGCAACTGTCGGAACATGCGTTCGGCAATGCGGTCGACATCTCCGGCTTCAGGCTCGCCGACGGGCGCGAGATCGTGATCGCGCGCGAGTGGAAGAAGACGGACACTCAGGAATCCGCTTTTCTTCACGAGGCGCACGCAGGCGCCTGCCAGCATTTCACGACGGTGCTCGGGCCGGGCGCCGACGTGTTCCATTACAACCACTTCCACCTGGATCTGGCGATGCATGGAGCGACCAATACCGGCCCGCGCCGCTATTGCAAGCCGTTGCCCGCGCCCAATCTGCTGCCGGCTCCCGCCGCGCCCGACGGCCTGCCGCCCGCGCCCGAGATCGAGGAGCCGATGGACGTTGCG
>JBAQGU010001176.1:0-3207 GCA_049287975.1 Roseiarcus sp. | reverse complement strand
GCCTTCGCGAGAAGAACATAATCAGCGAAGAGGAATTCTCCGCGAAAAAGGCGGAGCTGTTGCGCCGACTTTGAGCCTCGAGGCGGCTCCGAGTCGGCGCCGTCATTTCGTCGACGGGAACAGCTCGACGTGGGTTTCCGCGGTGCGTCCGAAATAGATCGCGCGGCGGCCCGCGAGCGAGACGATGTAGCCCGCGCAACCGGCCGCCAGAACCTTCTCGCAGAAGCCCTTGTAGGTGAATCGGGCTTGTTCGCCTGGGCCTCGCGGATCGCGGCTTCGATGCCCGGCTGGTGGAATTTCGCCGCGGGCTGGGCGGCGATCCCTTCCGCGGGAACCTCGAAGAATTCGCCGCTGGGAAGATAATAAGTCTTTGTCCGGCGGCGAAAGTCCGTGAGGTAACTTTCGACCCCGGCTTCCATCAGTTTCTTCACGACTTCGACGAAGCTCGTCCGGTCCTCTTCCGAGGCTCGGCTGCATTCGACGACGACGGCTTTCAATTGCGCATCCATCTTTCGTGATCCTTCCATGACGATGTCGGTGGGGAACGAGTCCGCCGTCAGCCGACGGGGACAGATTGGAGGCCGCGTCTTTCGACGATGCCTTTCAAGACGCGCTGCAGAACCAGCCGCTCCTCGGGCTTCAAATGCCCGAAAAACTCGGCGTCGTTTTCGTCGGCCAGAGCGGCGAGCTCCGGCACGAGCCTGTATCCCTTCTGCGTCAGCGCGAGCGTCTGCGCCCGCGCGTCCTCCGCATTGGCCTCGCGCGCGACCAACAGCTTGTCGATCAGCCTGTCCGCGAGCTTGGAAATGGCGCCGCGGCTCATCCCCAGCCTTTCCGCCAGACCGCTCGGAGCGATGCCGCCGGTTTCATAAAGGTCGCGCAGCACGACCCATTCGGCCACTGTCACGCCCTTTGCCTCGACTTTGAGCGCGAACGCATGCGAGACGTGATTGGAGACGTAGCGCAACCAATAACCCAGGTGTGACGTCAGATCGGAGGGGCGCGGACGGGATGGCATGGCGAACTCATTTGTTGACAAGGAAACTACACGAGATTGAGTTCCTAGTCAACTACTATTTCGCGCTCCTTGGAAATTTTGCGCCCGCCCTGGAGGGTGCCAGGTCGTTCAGGGAAGCGCGCTGGATGTGATCGCTAAACAGGGGTAAGGGACCATGCGGACGCGATGCGTCGAACTCACGGCGTCCTCGGGTCAATGCCGACGGACATCCCCATTTGCTCCTGACGCGAAATCTTCGTATCCTTTGAAATAAGGGCGCTCGATCATGCGAGAATTCTCTTTCGGTCAGCTGAGCCGGAAATCCTCCGAGGTGACGGCCATTGCCGATCGTGAGCCGGTTGCGCTCAGTCGCCATCGCAAGCCCAGATATGTACTCATGTCTTATGATGATTTCAAAGCGATGACCGCGCAACTCGCGGATAGGCGCCGCGCATATGCTGCGGAGAATACACCCGAAGACGTGGCCGAATGGCTCCTTCCGGCGCTCGACCGATTCGCCCGCGGCGAAGACGTCGGCGATGATTGATCGCGTTACGGGCGACGTCTTTCATTATCCCTATCTCTGGTTGAGCGATCACGAAAGAGGCATCGATAATCCGAAGAATCGGACGACGTGCCTGGTTCTCAAGACCAAGGATCCCTCTGGGATCACGCATCTGGTGATCCTCGCAATCAGCGATCGACCACCCGACAACCCCGAGGATGCGATCAAGGCGCCCCAAATCGAAGTTCAAAGAGGAGGGTTGAACCCGGCGAGACGGGCCTTCGTCAATATTTCGGAATACAATGTAGATGCATTGCCGTTCTCTCACCACAACGATCCAAACTCCCCCACGTTTGGGCGTTTCAGTCGTTCGTTTGCCGAGCTCCTCGCGCGATCGCTGGCGGCGAAGATTCGGGGAGGTAAAGCGAGGCGCCTCTCGCGACGGTGGCGGCAGCGACAAGGCCCACCCGCCTCGCTCAGCGCCCGCCAATTTGCCCGACCCACCTCGCCAAGTCCGCCTCCGCCCGCGCCGAAAGCGCTCGCTTCCGCGCCGCGCCCTTTTCGGGCCCGCGCAGCCTTTTCCCGGCGCTTTCCAAGCGCGGCTCTTGGATCGGCGGGAACAGGCCGAAATTGACGTTCATCGGCTGGAACGAGCGCGGGCCCGCGTCGATGGATTCCAAATGCCCGCCGGTGATGTGGTTCAACAAGGCGCCGATCGCGGTCGTCGGCGGCGGCGGCGACACCTCGACGCCGAGCCGTTCGGCGGATGCGAAGCGGCCGGCGATCAGGCCGATCGCAGCGCTTTCGACGTAGCCTTCGCAGCCCGTGATCTGTCCGGCGAAACGCAGGCGCGGCGCGGCCTTCAGCCGCAGGCGGTCATCGAGCAGCCGCGGCGAATTGAGGAAAGTGTTGCGATGCAGGCCGCCGAGCCGCGCGAACTCCGCGTTCTGCAGGCCGGGAATCAGCCGGAACACGCGCGCCTGCTCGCCATATTTCAGCTTGGTCTGAAAACCCACCATGTTGAAAAGGGTGCCGAGCGCGTTGTCTTGCCGCAATTGCACGACCGCGTAGGGCTTCACGGTCGGCGCGTGCGTATTGGTGAGCCCGACCGGCTTCATCGGGCCGTGGCGCAGGGTCTCCCGGCCGCGCTCGGCCATCACCTCGATCGGAAGGCAGCCGTCGAAATAGGGCGTGCCCTCGAATTCGCGGAATTCGGTCTTCTCCGCGGCGAGCAGCGCGTCGACGAATCTCTCGTATTGCTCGCGGCTCATCGGGCAATTGACGTAATCGGCGCCCGTGCCGCCGGGACCCGCCTTGTCGTAGCGCGACTGACGCCAGGCGACGGCCATGTCGATCGAGTCGAGATGCACGATCGGCGCGATCGCGTCGAAGAAGGCCAGCGCGTCTTCGCCGGTAAGCGAACGAATCGCCTCGGCGAGGGCAGGGGAGGTGAGCGGTCCCGTCGCGATGATCGCGTTGTCCCAGTCCTCGGGCGGAAGTCCGGCGACTTCGCCCCGTTCGATCGTGATCAGCGGCTCCGCGCGGATCGCGGCGTCGACCGCTTCGGCGAAGCCGTCGCGGTCTACCGCGAGCGCGCCGCCCGCCGGGACCTGGTTCGCGTCGGCGCAGCGCATGATCAGCGAACCCAGCGCCCGCATCTCGCGGTGAATCACGCCGACGGCGTTGTTGAGCGCGTCGTCGGAGC
>JBAQGU010001175.1:0-3445 GCA_049287975.1 Roseiarcus sp. | reverse complement strand
GACAAAACGCGCCATCTTGTCGACGAAAGCCGGATCTTTCAGCTTGTCTTCCATGACGTAGAGGCCGTCCTCGAGCGTCGCGACGCCCTGATCCTCGTATTTGAATACAACGAGCTGACTGGGCTTGTAGCCGGCGTCGATCACCTGCAAATATTCGTTGTAGGTCATCGTCGAGATGCAGTCGGCCTGCTTCTGCAGCAGTGGATCGACGTTGAAGCCCTGCTTCAGCACCTTGACGCCGCCCGGCGAGCCGTCGGTCTTCAGGCCGAGCTTGCCCATCCAGTTCAGGAACGGATATTCGTTGCCGTAGAACCAGACGCCGAGCGTACGGCCCTTGAGGTCGGCAGGCGCCTTGATGCCGGTATCGGCGCGGCAGGTGAGCTCGAGGCCGGAGTGCTTGAACGGCTGAGCGATATTGACCATCGGCTCGCCCTTCTCGCGCGCGGCGAGCGCCGCCGGCATCCAGTCGACGACGACATCGGCGCCGCCGCCGGCCAGCACCTGCTCGGGCGCGACGTCCGGACCGCCCGGCTTGATCGTGACGTCGAGCCCCTCATCCTTGTAGTAGCCCTTGTCCTTGGCGACATAATAGCCGGCGAATTGGGCCTGCGTGACCCATTTGAGCTGCAGCGTCACCTTATCTGCCGCCTGCGCGGCTCCAGCCGCGAACAACGCCGCCGTCCCCAATAATCCCCAGCATAGCTTATTCATCGACATCTCCTCCTCACGTGAAAACAATTATCACCTCGCGCGATACGAGGCGTGCCAGAACGTCACGCGGCGTTCGATCAATGCCACTATCGCATAAAACGCCGAGCCCGTGATCGCGGCCACGACGATCGTCGCCCATACCATGTCGATGCTCAAGTGCCCGACTTCGGTCGAGATGCGAAATCCCATGCCGACCGTCGGCGTGCCGAAGAACTCGGCGACGATCGCCCCGATCATTGCGAGGGTCGTATTGATCTTGAGCGCGTTGAAGACAAACGGCAAGGCGGCAGGCAGCCGCAACTTCATCAGCGTCTGCCAATAGTCGGCGGCGTAGGTCCGCATCAGGTCGCGCTCCATCGCGCCGGCGCTGGAGAGCCCCGCCGCGGCGTTCACCAGCATCGGGAAGAAGGTCATGATCACGACCACGGCGGCCTTCGACTGCCAGTCGAAGCCGAACCACATCACCATGATCGGCGCGACGCCGACGATCGGCAGCGCCGAGACGAGATTGCCCAGCGGCAACAGGCCGCGTTGCAGAAACGGCGAGCGGTCGATCAGAATGGCGACCAGCAGCCCGGAGGCGCAGCCGATGACGTAACCCGCCAGCACTCCGCGAATGGTTTGCAGGAAATCGGCGGCCAGCGTCGGAACCGAGGTGAAGAGGCGCAGCCCGATCGCCGAAGGCGCCGGCAGAATGATCGGGGGAACGCCGCCCAGCCGAACCGCCGCCTCCCAGAACGCGAGCAGGATCACGCCGAAGACCAGCGGCGGCGCCAGATCGGCGAGCGCGCGCGCGTTCATGTCGGAAACGCCATCCTGCGGAGCGTCAGCTGCCCGGCGAGGCCGATGATTCCGACCAGGGCGCCCGACAGGGCCGCGGCCACAAACAATGTCGCCCAGATTTGTACGGTCTGCCCGTAATAGGAGCCGGCGAGCAGACGTGCGCCCAATCCGCCGTCCTCGCTCTTGGTGACCTCGGCAACGATCGCGCCGACCAGCGCCGCCGCCGCCCCGATCTTCATGCTGGCGAAAAAGAACGGCAGGCTGGCGGGCGCGCGCAGCTTCGCGAGAGTCTGCCCCGACGTCGCCGAGTAGGTTCGCATCAGATCGAGCTGCAACGGGTCCGGCGATCGCAGACCTTTGACCATCCCCACGGTGATCGGAAAGAAGGAGAGATAGGCCGCGATCACGGCCTTCGGCGTAATGCCGCCGATGTCGAACTGGTTGAGGATCACGACGATCATCGGCGCGAGCGCGATGATCGGCACCGTCTGCGAGGCGACGATCCAGGGCATAGCTGAGCGTTCGAGCACGCGCACCGATACGATCGCCACCGCCAAGCCGACGCCGAGCGCGGCGCCGATGAGAAAGCCGATCAGCGTCTCCTCCAAGGTGATGCCCGCATGAAAGACGAGGCTGCGCTTGGAGGTCGGCGGCGTCTCGAAGACGAGCTTGTCGAGTTCGGCGACGATCTGATGCGGCGCAGGTAGCTTGGGACGCTCCATGTTCAGCGAGGCGCCGATCAGGTCGAGGGTCGAATAATCGGTCCGGCCCGCGTTGGCGAAGACGTCGCGCTGCAGCGACGCGTTCATCATCGCCGCGGCGACGTACCAGAAGGCGACCAGCGCGAGCAGGATGGTCGTGAGCGGAAGGATCGATTTCATCAGGGGAAGCACCGTACCGTCCCCGTCCTTACGGGGAGGGGAGTCCCGCTCACACATCATAGGAATGGCCCTGGCGTAGCCCGTGACGCACGCGGTTCGCGACCTCGAGAAACTCGGGCGTCTCGCGGATATCCAACGTCCGATCGCGCGGGAAGTCGCATCGGATGACGTCGTGGATGCGCCCCGGGCGCGGCGACATCACGACAATGCGCGTCGACAGGAAAACCGCCTCGGGAATCGAATGCGTGACGAACAGCGCCGTCTTCCCCGTCTTCGCCCAGAGGCCCAGCAGCTGCTGATTGAGCATGTCGCGTACGATCTCGTCCAGTGCGCCGAACGGCTCGTCCATCAAGAGAAGGTCCGGGTCGAACGAAAGCGCGCGCGCGATCGAGGCGCGCTGCTGCATGCCGCCCGACAGTTGAAACGGAAACTTATTGCCGAATCCCGTCAGGTTGACGAGGTCGAGCCCCTTGGCGACGCGCGCGGCGCGTTCGGTCTTGCCGATTCCCATGATCTCCAGCGGCAGCGCAATGTTGCGCGCGACGCTGCGCCACGGATACAGCGCCGGCGCCTGGAAGACATAGCCGTAGGCGCGCTTCACCCGCGCCTCGTGCGGACTCATGCCGTTGACGCGGATGTGGCCGCTGGTCGGCGCCTCGAGATCGGCGACCGCGCGCAGCAGCGTCGTCTTACCGCAGCCCGAAGGGCCGATGAAGGAGACGAACTCGCCGCGCGCAATTTGCAGATCGACGCCGCTCAGCGCCTGCACCGGCCCGTCGCTGGTCTGAAAGCTCAGCGACAGCTCCGATATCTCGATCACGCATTCCGACGCGGCGGCGGTCCGTTGCAGCATATCAGCGCGCGACGCCCTTGGGCTCGGTGAACGCTCGGTATTTCGCGAGCGCGCGGGCTTCGGCCGGGAACGGCGCGCGCTGCACGAATTTGCCGCGGCCGTTGTTGGCCGTGACCTTGCCGTCGGAATAGACGACCGAGCCGCGAGAAAGCGTGAAGCGCGGCAGGCCCTGGACTTTGATCCCCTCGAACACGTTGTAGTCGATCACCGAGACCTG
>JBAQGU010001174.1:0-3649 GCA_049287975.1 Roseiarcus sp. | reverse complement strand
CCGCGCGCTTGGCGACGATCCGCCAGAGCCGCTGGCGCGGCTGATGCAGCGGCGGCGTCGGAAGATGATCCGCGACGCGCTCCAGCGCGCCATAGACACCGCTGTCGTAGACGCCGAATACCGTCGTTCGCCTGAAAATCCGAACGTTGCCGAACGCCGCCAGTTCCCGCGCCGCATCCGCGACCCATTGGACGCCCGGCCTTCCGTCGATCTCGAATCGCTCGGCGTTGAGTCTGCCGCCGAGTTGGAAATCGTCGTCGGCGAGAATGACCCGAGCCCCTGCCCGACCCGCGGCGAGCGCGGCGTTCAGCCCCGCGGGACCGCCGCCGACGACCAGCACGTCGCAATGCGCGAAGGCTTTCTCATACTGGTCGGGATCGGTCTCGCCGCTCGCCCGTCCCAACCCCGCGGAGCGGCGGATCAGCGGCTCATAGAGTCTTTCCCAGAACGACGACGGCCACATGAAGGTCTTGTAGTAGAAGCCCGCGATCAGGATCGGCGACGCCAGCGAATTGATCGCGCCGAAATCGAAGCGCAGTGAGGGAAAGCGGTTCTGGCTCATCGCCTCCAGCCCGTCGAACAGTTCAGCGGTCGTCGCGCGCGTGTTGGGTTCGCGACGCGCGCCGACTCGCATTTCCACCAGCGCGTTCGGCTCCTCGGGGCCGGCGGTCAGCACGCCGCGCGGGCGATGATATTTGAATGACCGGCCGAACAGCGTCTTGCCTGATGCGAGCAGGGCGGAAGCGAGCGTATCGCCGGGATGGCCCCCGAGCGGCTCGTCGTCGAAGCGAAAGCCGAGCGCGACGCCGCGATCGATCAGGCCGCCCTTGGGCAGACGTCCGCTCATCGCGCCGGCTCTGCGAACTCGGCCGTGAGGATCGCGTGGTCACGCGTGTCACGCGTCACGACCAACCAGGATCGGCAGCCCGAGATGTGATGCCAGAATTCGCGATGCGGGCCGGCCGGATTGTCCCTGAGATAGACATAGTCGTGGAACGCCCGCTCGGCGTTGGGCGCCGAAGGGTCGGGACGCGGGAGCGTCGCGTCGCCGAGATAGGCGAATTCGGAAGAATCGCGATCGCCGCAGAACGGACAGGGAATGCGCATGGAGCCTCAGTGCAGATTGGGCCGCGCGCCCGCGCCGCGTTCGTCGATCAGCCGACCCGTCGCGAACCGATCGAGCCGGTAGGCCGTCGCCGCCGGGTGGGGCCGATCCGTCGCGATCAGATGGGCGTAGCAGAAACCGGATCCGGGGATCGCCTTGAAGCCGCCGTAGCACCAGCCGGCGTTGAGGTAGAGCCCGTCGATGTCGGTCCTGTCGATGATCGGCGAGCCGTCCATCGACATGTCCATTATGCCGCCCCAGGAGCGCAGCACGCGCAGCCGCCCAAGCATCGGCATCAGCGCCATGCCGCTCTCGCAGACATCCTCGACCATGGGGAGGTTGCCGCGCTGGGCGTAGGAATTGTAGCCGTCGATGTCGCCGCCGAACACGAGGCCGCCCTTGTCGGACTGGCTGACGTAGAAATGGCCGGCGCCGAAAGTGATCACGCCGGGGATCAACGGCTTCAGGGCCTCGGAAACGAAGGCCTGCAACACATGGCTTTCGATCGGCAGCCGTAGGCCCGCCAGCGCGGCCACGCGCGAAGTGCTGCCCGCGACCACGATGGCGACTTTCTTCGCTTTGATGAACCCTCGCGCCGTCTCGACGCCGACGATCTTGCCGCGCTCGATGCGGAACCCCGTCGCTTCGCAATTCTGCACGATATCGACCCCGCGCCCGCTCGCGGCCCTGGCGTATCCCCAGGCGACCGCGTCGTGCCTGACCGTGCCGCCGCGCCGCTGTAACAGCCCGCCCTGAATGGGAAAGCGCGCGTTGTCGAAATCGAGGAAAGGCGCGAGTCCGCGAACGCCGTCCTTGTCGAGCAGCTCCGCGTCGACGCCGTGCAGCCGCATCGAATTGCCGCGGCGGGCATAAGCGTCGCGTTGCGCGTCGGTATGGCAGAGGTTCAGGACGCCGCGCTGGCTGACCATCGCGTTGTAGTTCAGGTCATGCTCCAATCCTTCCCAGAGTTTCAGCGAAAGCTCGTATAGAGGGATGTTACCCGGCAGCAGATAATTCGAGCGCACGATCGTCGTGTTGCGCCCGACATTGCCGGAGCCGATCCAGCCCTTCTCGATCACCGCGACATTTGCGATTCCGTGCTCCTTGGCGAGATAATGCGCCGTCGAGAGCCCATGCCCGCCGCCCCCGATTATGACAACGTCGTACGCCTCCCGCGGCGCGGCGTCGCGCCAGGTCGGCGGCCAGTGCTTGTGGCCGGTGAAGGCGTTGGCGAGGAGGGAGAGGGCCGAATAGCGCATGGAGGTCCGGAAGTGGCGGGAGCGATGCTGTAAAGCAGAGATTCGGGGATTGGCCAACCGTCGGGCCCCCGGCCCGTCATTGCGAGCGCAGCGAAGCAATCGTGCGTCCGTGAGGACGTCTTGTCAGCGGGGTGCGAGTCCCCGCCGCATTGAGCCATACCATGTGAAGCCGATAGTAACTGCGTCGTTCAACTGTCGTCCGGGCGGGGCGCCCTGGCGGCGGGAGACGGGGTGGGGAGCAACAGGGGCGAATGCGGAGCCCGTAGGTTGACGAATCCGTTTCGGCGGGATGGTGCGGCGAGCCTGCGATTGTAGGGCGAAGCCCTCAGAGGCGCTCAGGCTGTGATGGCGATCAAAGCGTTGAGCGCGCCCTCGAGTGGTTGGGATCGCGATGCGCGGAAGGCAGGACGGAGTAAGCGCAGAGACCTTTCCGGCGTGGTGGGCCGCGGAGGAGTCAGAGCCCGCATAGTACCGCATCGGCGGGTCCCGCGAGGGATCGCGCCGCGAGAGCGAGGGTCAGCAACCCCTGGCGCAAGGAAAATCAGGTACGGATAGGAATAAACCACAATGCAGCGAATACCCCGTTTGCTATGAAGCGGCGCCGCGTGGGGATATTGCAATGATGATCGACCGTACGCGCGTCTTCACGCGAAGAGCCCTCGGGATTCCACTTCGATATCGGATAAGACCTTATCGAGTTCGGTGACAGCGCGGGGCGTGTAGCGGAGCTTCACAGCCCATGCTTCACCCAAATGGCGCACCTGTTCATCGGTCGCAAAATCGCCGCGCTCGGCCTGCGCGAGAGCTTCGTCAAGCGAAGTCTCTTCCTCAGCAGTCAGTGGAATCACCGTTTCACCGTCACCGGTCAATTGCAGGAGGATACGTGCAAGGGCGTCCTGTGCCTCGGGAGGCAGGGCGCGGACAGTTTTCAACAGCGCGTTCGAGCAGTTCGGCCATGTCCAAAGGATACGCTCTTCAAGGGAGAAACGGAAGCAAACACCGTCTTTCATTCTGCCCCTATAAGCTGCGCCATCCAAGCCCTTGAAGTTCAAGCGCGGCGAACATGGATTTTGGACCTAGCAATTTCAACAGGTTAGCCGGTGCAGAATATAGAGGCAATTGTCCTCGCCCCTTTCACCGCGAACGTCGGCGATCTCCCCACAGCAGTCCGGCCCGTCACCTGAACGTCTGCTTCGGAGTTGCGGCGACCATCGGGCTGAACGGCTATGTTGGGCGCAGAACGGCGAATTCAAACTGATCCACCACCGGACCGCGCCTCCTATGC
>JBAQGU010001173.1:0-2060 GCA_049287975.1 Roseiarcus sp. | reverse complement strand
CCGTTGATGATTTTAATTGCTTTATATTCTCATACTGCGTTTCTTGGCCTGCAATAAGAGATTCCAATCGCTTTGTAAGCATATCGTTTTTATCAGACGCCGCAGCTAACTTTTGAGACGTCACTTCTAAACTACCCTTTATGAACCCAATATCTGCTGTTGATTGAGCGATCAATGGATATATTTGGTCAACTCGGCCGTTAACATTTTTTATGTCTGAGCCGAGATCAGATATACGGCTAATTTGATAGGAGATTATTATCGCAGCAATTGCAGCCACGAGGGCGGCAACTGGGACCACGCCGATTAGGACGATATCCCAAAAACTTCGGGCTGGCGTGGGCGGGGCCGCAGGCTCTGTCATGATAGTTTCACTTTCGGTTGAGAAAATGCGGCAGGCATGAAATAGTTCAACCCCTTATCACATAAAAATGATGGCTCCTGTGTGCGAAAAGCCACAAGGTGCTTTAATTTCCGCGCTTTGGATTGCAGCGGCGCATGAATCAATCCGAACGAGTAGCGGCTCGTCTCCATAACGCCTCCCCGTTTCTCGCCAGTCCTTGTGACCGCACCCCGCCTCAGCATCGCATTCAATGTCGCCGAAACCTGCTTTCCGATGGCTTCGTCGCCATCGATTCCCTTTCCCGACGCGACCAACGTCGCAATTGCATGCGCGGAAAGCGGCGTTGACGCCTTGCGGACTTCGTCGGCCACCAGCCGGGGCAACTCCCTGCGGGCGAAGCCGGTGCGGCGCTTGTAGAGGCACCTTGGCTTGATATCCTCTGGATTGGCGTCTGGATCGAAAAGTCGAAGCGTGACATCGAGGCTCGCCACAGCTTCACGAAGCGAGGCCAAGCGCCGCTCGGCGTCGGGAATAAGCCCCGCCAACTCGGCGCGCTTGCGCCGCAGGGCGGAAATGACGTGGTTATTTTCCATGCTCGTGAGCGTGCTCTGAAAATCAGAAATGTCGAGAAAATATTTTCTGTCTATATCTCGGTATAGTTACCTAGGCTAGGGGCTTGGACTCCATGGGCTCGCCCAACAGCGCGGCGCGCAGATCGCGAGATTCTCCGCGATCGTCAGAGGGCGACGCGAGACACGGGGCGACCGCTTTGTTTTTGCCGGCATGATAGGCGCTCCCAAAAGAGCGCCAGCATAGCGCAAGTCGCTGATTTTTCAAGGTATTATCCAGGTGTGCTTGCTACACAATACCGGAAATTCCCTGCATTTTTCCCTTCGACCAGGGAATTTGACACACCGGAAGATGCTGCCGTCGCCTCGGGATTACCCTAGCGACGCCCGTACCCGTCCCCCTGCCCCGCCTTCGCCGTCACCACCTCCGCCTCTGCGCCGCGCAGGATCGCCATCTTCGCGGCGCCGGTCATCGCCGAGCCGCCGTCGAGGTTCAGCCGGAAGCGGCGGATCTGCTCGGCGTGGGAGGCGGTTCGCTTCGCGTCGTTCGGGGTGTGGCCGTGCACGACGAAATAGCCGTCCCAGCCGCCGGGGCCGGGGTTATAGCTGAGGAAGGGCGCGCGGACCCACGCCCAGTGGCGGTCCTCGTCGAGGCTCGCGAGCGGCGTGTTCCATGGCGCGGCGAGGAAGGATTCCAGCGGAAAGCGCGGGTTGACGCCGGCGTGGACGAACAGAACCTCTCCCGAGCGTGAGTGCGGCTCCAGGTCTTCCAGCCAGCGCTCGACGTAACCCGGCAAGCTCGCTCGCGCGGCTTCCAGAAGTTCGGGGAGACTGGCGGGCGGGCGATCCGCGTCGATGAATTCTGTCAGGACCTCGTCGCCGCCGTTGAGCATCCACGTTCGCAGCGCGTCGATGGCGACCCGGCTAGGCGTGGCGCGGTCGAGCGCCATGCGCATCATCGTCTCGTGATTGCCCATCAGCGAGATCCTCTCGTCGGCGCCGATGAAGGCGCGGGCGGCGATCGAGAGCTCGACCGCGCCGAGGCTGTCGGGCCCGCGGTCGATGAGATCGCCGAGGAAGATGATCTTTCGCCGCGGCTCCCGGCGCGGCGCGGCGCTCGCCGCGTCGAGCAGCGCGGCGAGCAGGTC
>JBAQGU010001172.1:0-1974 GCA_049287975.1 Roseiarcus sp. | reverse complement strand
GGCGGTCGCGGGGCGGTGCGCATCGAAAAATTCAGTCATCGGATCGCTCCATTCCATGAGGTCTGCAACCACAGGATATCAAACCCCGCGGCCGCCCCCATAGAATCTTGTCCCGGCCATCCACGTCTCTGGCCCCCAATACTTCAAGAGATTGTCACGACTTGCTCATGCGCTACTGCAAGATGGTGGCAAACCTCTTCCATTTCTAGAGTTGGACCACGTGGATGGCCGGGACGAGCCCGGCCATGACGGCGCCGATGATGCGATTATTGGAGAGGCGTTCCGCGCATCCGTCCCCGGCCTCACCCCACCCCCAGCTTCCGTTGCAGGCTGGTCGACGAGGTCGTGTACTGGAACACCAGCTTCTTGTCGGGATATATGTAGCGATGCGCCTTCTGCGCGGCGAGCGCGCCCTCATGAAATGCGGACAGGATCAGCTTGAGCTTACCGGGGTAGGTGATGATGTCGCCGATCGCAAAAATGCCGGGAACGTTGGTCTCGAATTTTTCCGTGTCGGTCGGCACCAGATTCTCGTGCAGATTCAGGCCCCAATCCGCGATCGGACCCAGTTTCATGGTCAGCCCAAAGAACGGCAGCAGATCGTCGCATTGCCAATCGATAATTTCGCCGTCCTCCTTGCGCAGGGTGAGCGCCGAAAGCTGCCCGTCCTCGCCTTTCAGGCCGCTGACCTGTCCCAGGAGAAAGTCCATCTTCCCTTCCGCTACGAGTTCGCGCATCGCATTGACCGAATGCGGCGCGCCGCGGAACGCGTCGCGTCGATGGATCAAGGTGATGCGGCGCGCCACCGGATGCAGATTGAGCACCCAATCGAGCGCCGAATCGCCGCCACCGACGATGACTACGCGCCGGTCCCTGAACTGCTCGATCTTGCGCACGGCGTAGAAGACGCTTCCGCCCTCGTAGGCGCCAATGTTGGGAATCGGCGGTTTCTTCGGCTGGAACGAGCCGCCGCCGGCCGCGATGATCACCACCTTCGCCTCGAGCGCGGTCCCGGCGTCCGTGCGAATTCGAAACCCGGGGCGTTCGGCTGTTCCCAGAACCTCCAGCGATTCCACCATCTCGCCGAGGTGAAAGGTTGGATGGAAAGGCTGGATTTGCAGCACGAGGTTGTCGACCAGCCCCTGCGCGGACACCACCGGGAAGCCGGGAATGTCGTAGATCGGCTTCTCCGGATAGAGTTCGGCACACTGGCCGCCTATCTTGGGCAGAATGTCGATCAGATGCGCCTTGATGTCGAGCAATCCGAGCTCGAAGACCGCGAACAGCCCCGCCGGACCGGCGCCGATGATCGCGACGTCGGTGGTAACAGTCTCGCTCATTTCGGTCACCCCTGTTTGGCCGGCGTCGTCACGACGAGACCGTCCAGCGCGGGCGTGACCTTGATCTGACAGGAAAGACGAGAACTGGGCCGCACTTCAAAGGCGAAGTCGAGCATGTCCTCCTCCATCTGTGACGGCTTGCCGACGATTGCGGTCCATTCCGGAGCGACGTAGACATGGCAGGTTGCGCAGGCGCAGGCGCCTCCGCATTCGGCTTCGATGCCCGGCACGCTGTTGCGCAACGCCGTTTCCATGACCGTCGAACCGATCTGGGCTTCCACCGTGCGCGACGCTCCGGCGGCGTCGATGTAGGTCACTTTGGTCATCGGAACGGGTCGATCCTTCTCGCCTCGCGTGTGCGCGGGAAAGGATGCCCCGCGAGCGCCGCCTGCGGGCGCTCGCCTTCATAGGGCGCGGTGGCGCGCAACGGAAGAGCGTTGTTCGCGCGGGGAATGTTGGCGGCGCCTGAAATCCTACGGCTCGGCTCAGCCGAGCAGTCCGGCGATCGCGCCCCGCGCCTCGGCCACCGCGGCGGCCAGTCCGCCGAGAGCCCGTTCTCGCTCCCGCGAGCTCATGCGGTCGGAGTTCAGGAGCGTTTCGAGCGTCTCAGCCGCGCTGGCGACGCGGCCCGCGC